>NZ_JAAGPK010000179.1:0-14808 GCF_017104685.1 Burkholderia sp. Tr-20355
CGTGTTCATCGTGTGCGCCGCCTCTTCCCCCCACGCTGGAGCACACACGATGAACACGATCGTCACGAAAGACGGCACGCAGATCTACTTCAAGGACTGGGGCACCGGCCGCCCGGTCGTGTTCTCGCACGGCTGGCCGCTGTGCGCGGATGCCTGGGACGCGCAGATGCTGTTCCTCGTGCAGCACGGTTATCGCGTGATCGCGCACGACCGCCGCGGCCACGGCCGTTCGAGCCAGCCGTCGCGCGGCAACGACATGAACACGTACGCGGACGATCTCGCCGCGCTGCTCGACGCACTCGACGTGCGCGACGCAACGCTCGTCGGCCACTCCACCGGCGGCGGCGAAGTCGCGCGCTACATCGGCCGTCATGGCACGAAGCGCGTGGCGAAGGCCGTGCTGATCGGCGCCGTGCCGCCGCAGATGGTGAAGTCGCCGACCAATCCGGGCGGCCTGCCGATGGACGTGTTCGACGGCATCCGCAAGAACGTCGCGGAGAACCGTTCGCAGTTCTACAAGGATCTCGCGGTGCCGTTCTTCGGTTTCAATCGCCCGAACGCAAAGGTGTCGCAGGGCACGATCGACGCGTTCTGGTCGCAGGGGATGATGGGCGGCATTCACGGCCAGTACCTGTGCGTGAAGGAGTTCTCGGAAGTCGACTACACCGAGGACCTGAAGAAGTTCGACGTGCCGACGCTCGTGCTGCACGGCGACGACGACCAGATCGTGCCGATCGACGATTCGGCCCGGCTGTCGTCGAAGATCGTCAAGCATGCGGTGTTGAAGGTGATCGAGGGCGGCTCGCACGGCATGTGCGTCGTGAGCGCCGATCGCATCAACGCCGAGCTGCTCGCGTTCCTGCAGGCGTAAGCGCGCCGTCCGTCGCGGCGGCGCGCATGCCGCCGCGGCGGACGCCGCCCGTGCGCCGTTCAGGACTTTTCAGGAAATTTCAGATCGCCCGGTGCGGCGCTCACGGCGTCCGCACCGGGCGCAGCAGGATGCCGAGCAGCGCGCCGGCGAGCGCGAACGCCATCGCCACGCGGAAGTTGTCGGCCAGCGCGAGCGTCGTGGCCTGCACGCGCACCGCGCGATCGACGAGCGCATAGGCCGCCTGGTTGCCCGTCGCGAACGTGGCGCCATGCGCGACCAGCGACGCCGCGCCGGCCCGCAGCCGTTCGAGCGTTTCCGGATCCGACAGCGACACATGCAGACCGACGAGATTCGAATGGGTAGCCTCCCTGATCCGCTGAACCACCGCGATCGCCGTCGTACCGAGCTGCCCGCTCAGCAGGCGCGTCGCCTGCACGACCGCGCCGAACGTCAGCGCATGCTCGGCCGTCACGTGCTTGCCGAAGAAGAAGATGACCGACGTGAGCGCCATCGTCTGACCGAGCGCCTGCAACAGTTGCGACGGAATGAAGTCGGGCTCGGCCCAGACCGGCGTGAGCCGCGACCCGAGCGCGAACGCGATCGCCACCATCGCGAAGCCGGCGACGATCAGCCGGCGCGGATCGACCCGTTGCAGCAACAGCGCGACGCACGGCGCGAACAGCAGTTGCGGGATCGCGATCCAGCGCAGCGTATCGCCGATCTGCAACGGCCGCAGGCCGTACGTGCTGGCGAGGAACAGCGACGGGATGAAGCTCGTGTTGAGCACGGTGAAGCGCACGAGGCCGACGAGCACGATCAGCAGCGCGATGTTGGGCCGCGTGAGGTAGCCGAGGTCGAGCCCCGCCCGCGGCGAAGCGAGTTCATGGATCAGGAACGCGGCGATCATCAGGATGCCGGCAGCCAGCAGCGCGACGATCAGCGGCGACTGCAGCCAGAACAGCCGCTCGCCCTGGTCGAGCGCGATGCACAGGCACGCGAAGCCGCCCGCGCCGAGCAGCATCCCGCGCGCGTCGACGCCGGACGCGAAGCGCTTGATCGGCTCGTCGCCGAGCGACAGCATCAGGCACGCGATGAACGGCACGGTCAGCGCCGCGTTCTGCCAGAACAGCCAGCGCCAGCTCAGGTGTTCGCTGTACCAGCCTTCGAGCGTGGCCGACAGGTTCAGCGACATCTCCAGATTCATCGCATACGCGGCGATGCCGAACGGAATCAGCCGCGGCGGCAGCGTGCGCACGACGAAGCCGACCGTCAGCGGAACGAACACGCCGGACGCGAGCCCCGCGACCGCCTGGCACACGATGAACGCGCCGAACCGCGTGCAGAGCGGCAGCACGCTTTCCGCGCCGAGAAACACGACGGCGCCCGCGACCAGCACGCGGCGCGTGCCGAACATGAAGGCCGCCGCGATCGCGAGCGGCCCGACGAACATCTGCGACGCGGTAAACGCGGTGTTGATCCACGCGCCTTCGTCGACGCCCACGCCCAGCGCGCCGCGCACGTCGGCCAGCCCGAGCGACGTGATGCGCGACGTCAGCGTCGCGATGATCGCGCCCAGCAGCACGGCCGCGATCGCGGCGATCGACCGAAACGTCGGAATGTCGGAGGCCGGCCCCGCGGCCGGCGCCGGCGCGGCACGGCCGGTGGCGAACGTCGTGTTCATCGTCGAGCGGCTCCCGCCTGTCAAGCTGGCGCAAGCATAACGCGGTGCGTCGAATCCTGCCCGTACGATGGAGTTGGCCGATCATGACCCCACCCCCACCCACTCCCGCGCCGTCGCCCGCCGGGCCCGCGCGTTCCCGAAAGCCGGCCATCGTCGCGATCGCCGCGATCGCGCTGCTGCTCGTCGCCTTGCTCGTCTACGAGTTCGACGCGCGCGATCGCGGCACCGACGACGCGTACGTGACCGGCCACCTGCACGTGATCTCGCCGCGCGTCGCCGGCACGGTCGAACGTGTGCTCGTCGACGACAACCAGTTCGTGCACGCGGGCGACGCGCTCGTGCAGATCGACCGGCGCGACTTCGACGTGCGCGTCGCCGCGCAGCGCGCACGCGTCGCCCAGGCACATGCCGATGCGAGCCGCGCACACGCGCTGATCGAGCAGGCGGACGCCGCGCTCGTATCGGCGCACGCCGATGCCGACAAGGCCGAACTCGATTACGCGCGTGCACGCGAACTGACCCGCGAGACGCCGCGCGGCCTGTCGAGGCAGGAGTTCGATGCGGCCGATGCCGCACGCAAGTCCGCCCGCGCGCGCGTCGCGGCGGCCGACGCGCAACGGCGCAGCGCCATCGCCGCCGCCCAGGCCGCCGACGCGGCGTCGAGCCAGAACGACGCCGAGTTGCGCGACGCGCTGCTGCAGCTCGGCTACACGGCGGTCGTCGCGCCGTCGGATGGCTACGTCGGCAAGAAGACCGTCGAGACCGGCGAGCATGTCGCGCCCGGCCAGGCGCTGCTCACGCTGGTCGAGCCGCATCCGTGGATCGTCGCCAATTTCCGCGAGACGCAGCTGCGGCACGTGCGCGTCGGCGACGCCGTGCAACTGCGCTTCGATGCGCTGCCGGCGCGCGCGTTCAGCGGCCGCATCGACAGCCTGTCGCCCGCGACCGGCGCGCAGTTCGCGCTGCTGCCGCCCGACAACGCGACCGGCAATTTCACGAAGGTCACGCAGCGCGTACCGGTGAAGATCCTGCTCGACGGCCCGGCCGCGACGGAGCCGCGCATCCGGCCCGGGCTGTCGGTCGTCGTCACGCTGCAACCCGCCCGCGAATCGCGATGAAGCGCGCCTTCGCCCTGCTCGCCGCGAGCCTGCTGGCCGCATGCTCGATTGCGCCGCAACCGCTCGCCCCCGTGCCGGTCGGACACGACGGGTTCCGCCATGTCGACCCGTCGACCGATGCGCCATCGCTCGATACGTGGCCCGCCTGGTTCGGCGACCCGCGGCTCGGCCGCCTCGTCGACGCCGCGCTCGCGCACAATCTCGATATCCGCGCGGCGGCCGCGCGCGTCGACCAGGCGCAGGCGCTGCTCGGCGTGCGCGAGGCCGCGCTGGCGCCGACCGTGCGCGTCGACCCGTCGTTCAGCCGTACGCGCGTATCCGGCACGGTCGACAACGCGCTGCCGAAGCGCACGATGCACAACTGGTCGGTTCCGCTCGCCGCGCGCTACGAAGTCGATCTATGGGGCCGCTTGCGCGGCGATGCCGATATCGGCGAACAGAACGTGCTGCAGGCGGCGGCCGACCGCGATGCGGTGCGTCTGCGGGTGGCGACCGAAGTCGCGGCCGACTACCTGACGCTGCGCTACGTCGACGACGATCTCGTGACGCTCACCCGCGCGATCGGGCTGCGGCGCACCGCGCTCGACGTGATCGCCGCCCGCGTGCGGGCCGGCGCGGCGAGCGATCTCGACGGGCTGCGCGCGTCGGCCGATCTCGATACCGCGCATGCCGATCTCGCGGAGAGCCGCCGGCTGCGCGAGAACCTCGTCGACGCCATCGCGGTGCTGACCGGCGTGTCGCCGACCGCGTTCGACATCGACACGGCCGCCGTGCCCGTGCAGGTGCCCGATGTGCCGGCCGGGCTGCCGTCCGCGCTGCTTGCCCGACGCCCGGACGTATTCGCGGCGGCGCGGCGTGCCGACGCGGCGTCGCTCGAGCTGGGCATCGCGCGCACCGCGTGGCTGCCGACGCTCACGCTGACCGCCGACGGCGGTTTCGCCACCCGCGACCTGCGGTCGTTTCTCGACCGCAACAGCTCGCTGTGGAGTCTCGGCGCGAACGTCGCGCTGACGGTGTTCGACGGCGGCAAGCGCGACGCCGCGGTGGCTGCCGCGCGAGCCGGCACGGACGTCGCCGACGCCAACTATCGCGCGGCCGCGATCGGCGCGTTGCGCGACGTGCAGGATGCGCTCAACGACATCGCCGCGCAGAAGGAACGGATCGCGCGCTACGACCACGCGGCGCACGCGACGGACGCCGCGGCGCGGCTGTCGCTGAGCCGTTACGCGCACGGTTACGTCAGCTATCTGGAAGTCATCGACGCCGATCGCGATGCGCTGAATGCGCGACGCCAGCTGATTCACAGCCGGCAGGCGCTGGCCGTCGCGACGGTGACCCTCGTCCGCGCGCTGGGCGGCGGGTGGACGCCGCCGGCGCGCGCCGGCCGGGACGGGTGGCACGACGCGACGCGGGCCGACGCGCGATGAATGCATCGAACGGCCCGCGCGCGCGTCACGCGCCCGCGAGCCGATGCGCATCCTCGCCGAGAAACCGGTGCACGAAGGTCACGGCCATCGCGCCTTCGCCGACCGCCGACGCGACGCGCTTGACCGATCCCGATCGCACGTCGCCGGCCGCGAACGATCCCGGCACGCTGGTTTCCAGGTGGTACGGCCGCCGCTCGAGCGGCCACACGCGCTCGAACGCCGGACAGTCGTACAGGTCGCCGCCGGTGACGAGATAACCGCCCGGATTGCGGATGATGTCGGTGTCCTTCGCCCAGTCGGTATTCGGCGCGCCGCCGATGCACACGAACAGGCGCGTGGCCGGCAGCCGTTCGAGCGTGCCGTCCGCCGAGCGAAGCTCGATCGCGTCGAGCCAGCCGTCGCCGTGCAGCGCGGCGACGCTCGACCGGTAGCGGACCTCGATGTTCGGCGTGCGCTCGATCCGGTCGATCAGGTAGCGCGACAGCGTGTCGGCGAGCGACGCGCCGCGCACGAGCATCGTCACCTGGCGCGCATGCCGCGCGAAATTCATCGCGGCCTGGCCGGCCGAATTGCCGCCGCCGACGATGAACACCTGCTCGCCCGCGCACATCGGCGCTTCGCTCGACCCGGCGCCGTAGAACAGCCCCGCATTGAGAAACGCCGGCTCCTCCGGCAGCCCGAGGCTGCGATATTCGATGCCGGTCGCGCAGATGTTCGCGCGCGCGACCAGGATCGACCCGTCGGCGAGCTCGACGCGAATCTTGCCGTCCACGAACGTCGCATGCACGCCCTCGCGCATCGTCAGCAGCTCGACGCCGAACTTCACCGCCTGCTCGCGCGCGCGTTCCGCGAGCTCCGCGCCCGGGATGCCGTCGGGGAAGCCCATGTAGTTCTCGATCAGCGAACTCGTGCCGGCCTGCCCGCCGATCGCGCCGCGCTCGATCACGACCGCGCGCAGCCCTTCGGACGCCGCGTAGACCGCCGCCGACAGCCCGGCCGGCCCCGCGCCGTAGATCGACACGTCGTATTCGACGAAGCGCGGGCGCGCGACCCAGCCGAGCCGTGCGGCGATTTCGGCCAGGGTCGGCTGGTACAGGCGCGACCCGTCCGGAAAGATCACGACCGGCAGCCGGATGTCGCGTAGCGGCGCGATGCCGAGCACCTGCGCGCAGTCGGCGTCGGATGTCAGCTCGCACCAGTCGTACGCAATCATGCGCCGCTGCAGGAAATCGCGGATCGCATACGCATCCCTGCTGCGCGGCAGGCCGACGATCCGCACGTGTTGCGGTTGATCCATGAGCGCCTCCCGATGATGTCGATGTCGGATGCGGCCCGGCCGGTGCCGCGGCCGGACGCATTCGCGACTGTACGCCGCCGGCGCGGGCCGCGCGGGCCGCTTCATGACAATTAAGGTCCGGCCGCGACGCGACGCTGCACAATGCCGCATCCCCTCCCGCTTGCGGCCTCGTGCCGGCCGCGCCGCAAGCGTCGCTCCCGCGCCGGCATCGGAGCGCAAGATGGCCAACGCCTGTACGCATCTCGACGAAGCACGCGTGTTCGACACCGACAAGGACGACTGTGAGGCATGCGTCCGATCGGGCAGCCGCTGGGTGCATTTGCGGATGTGCCTGATCTGCGGGCACGTCGGCTGCTGCGACTCGTCGCCGAATCGCCACGCGAGCCGGCATTTCCGTGAAACCGGCCACCGGCTCGTCCGCTCGATCGAGCCCGGCGAGCGCTGGATCTGGTGCTACGCGGACGAAGTCGTCGCCGGCAAGGTTCCGTCATGACGCGGCGCGCGGGGCCGCCGCGCCACGGCGCGCCCGTCATCCGCCCCGCGCGCCGCATCCCGGCCGAGCCAGGGCCGGACACCGTTCAGAACGTTTCAGCGCCGCTTAAGGCAATGGTCGCGGCCTCTGCGTAGACTGCGTTCATGAGCTGCCGCGCAGGACGGCGCTTGCGCCCGTTATCGACTGCTGGAGTGACACCATGATCCCCGTCGCCAATCACCGCCGCGCCGCAACCCGGTCGCGGCCGCATCGGTCGGCCGCGCACGGCCGACCCGCATCGTCCGGCGTTGCCGCGCACCGCATCGCTTGCGGCGCACCGCGTCGCGTGGAGCGCGCATGAAGCACAAACGACTCTGGTTCGGCGCGGCCGGCGTGGCGATCGCGGGCATCGCGGTCGCGATCGGCATCATGGTGCGGCCGTCGATCGCGCCGATCGCTCCGCCCGCCCCCGCTTCGTTCGATCCACAGCTGGTGCGCGCCGGCGCGCGCGTCGTCGCGCTCGGCGACTGCATCGTGTGCCACACCGCGAAGGACGGCAAGCCGTTCGCGGGCGGGCTGCCGCTCGCGACGCCGTTCGGCACGATCTACGCGACCAACATCACGCCGGATGCCGAAACGGGGATCGGCCGCTGGTCGCGCGACGCATTCGCCCGTGCGTTGCGCACCGGCATCGGACGCAACGGCCAGTCGCTGTACCCGGCGTTTCCGTACATTCATTTCACGCGGATGTCGGACGAAGACATCGCCGCCGCGTACGCGTACCTGATGACGCGCGAGCCGGTACGTGCGACGGCGCCCGCGAACGACCTGATCTTTCCGCTGAACTTCCGGCCGCTGGTCGCGTTCTGGAACGTGCTGTTCCTGCGCGAGGGCGCGTATCGACCGGACCCGGCGCAGTCCGCGCAATGGAATCGCGGCAGGATGCTCGTCGACGGGCTCGGCCACTGCGCGTCGTGCCATTCGCCGCTGAACGCGATCGGCGGCGAGCAGCGCGGCCGCGCGTTCGACGGCGGTATCGTCGACGGCTGGGAAGCGCCGCCGCTCAATGCGCTCGGCCAGGCCGCTCGGCCGTGGACGCAGGCGCAGCTCGTCACCTACCTGCGTACCGGCCGCGCGAGCGAGCATGGCGCGGCGGCCGGGCCGATGCTGCCGGTCACGCGCGACCTCGCGACGGTGCCGGTGGAGGACGTGGAGGCGATCGCCGCGTACATCCTGTCGATCCAGAAGCCGGCGAATGCGCGTGCGGCCGCGAACCCGGTCGAACGCGCCGCGACGACGCCGGCCGGGCGGCGCGGCGCGGTACTGTTCCAGGCGTCGTGCGCGCAGTGTCACGGGCCGGCCGCGCCGATGCAGTCGATCGGCGAGCGGCCGACGCTCGCGTTCAGCACGGCCGTCAACGCCGATACGCCGCGCAACGCGATCCAGATGATGTTCAACGGGATCGGCTGGCACGGCGAGGATACGCTGAACTACATGCCGTCGTTCATCGACCAGTACGACGACGCGCAGATCGCCGATCTCGCCGCGTACGTGCGCGAGACCTATACCGACCGTCCCGCCTGGTCGGGCGTCGACGCGATGGCCGCGAAGCTCAGAAAAGAGGACACCGCACGATGATTACCCTCACCGTCAACGGCGTGCGGCACACGCTGGACATCGATCCGTCCACGCCGCTGCTGTACGCGCTGCGCAACGACCTGCACCTGCACGGCGCGAAATTCGGCTGCGGCCTCGGGCAATGCGGCGCCTGCACCGTGATCGTCGACGGCAAGCCGACCTTCTCGTGCCTGATGCCGGTGGCCGCGGTCGGCGCGCGCGGCGTGCGCACCATCGAAAGCCTCGGCACCGCCGAGCATCCGGGCCCGCTGCAACGCGCGTTCATCGAGCACCAGGCCGCGCAGTGCGGCTACTGCATCGCCGGGATGATCATGCGCGCGCAGGCACTGCTCGAACGCAATCCGAAGCCGACCGAACAGGAACTGCGCACGCACATGGAACCGAACCTGTGCCGCTGCGGCACGCACATGCGGATTCTCGCGGCGGTGCGCTCGGTCGCGGGGCTGCCGGCCCCCGAACCCGCGTCCGCTCCCGTCACGATCAGCAAGGGGCTGTGATGAATTCCCACGACGACATCGACGAAGGCCGCCGGCACTTCATCGTCTCCGGCGCGCTGTTCGTCGCGTTCAGTCTCGCGCCCGCGTCGCGCGCGGCCGCACAGTTGGTGATCGCCGACGAAGGCGCGGCCGTCCACGTGGCGAAAGCCACCCAGGCGCTCGCCGGCAGCCTGAAGACCAATCCGCTGCTCGACGCGTGGGTCAAGATCGCGCCCGACGGCAAGGTCACCGTGTTTACCGGCAAGGTCGAGCTCGGCACCGGCGTGCGCACCGCGTTGCTGCAGGTGGCCGCCGAGGAACTCGACATGAAGCCGTCGCTGATCACGTTCCTGACGGCCGACACCGGCGCGTCGCCGGACGAAGGACTGACCGCCGGCAGCCATACCATGGCCGACAGCGGTTCCGCGCTGCTGAACGCGACCGCGCAGGTGCGCGCGCTGCTGGTGGAAGGCGCCGCGAAACGCTTCGGCGTCGATCCGCGCGTGCTGACGACCGCCGACGCGGTGATCAAGGCGCCCGACGGCCGCACGATGACCTACGGCGACGCGATCCGCACGGTCGACCTGCACCGCAACGCGGCCCCCACGTCGCCGCTGAAGAACCCGGCGACATTCGCCGTGATCGGCACGTCGCTGCCGCGCGTCGACATCCCGAACAAGGTCACGGGCGGCATCAGCTACGTGCAGGACATGCAGTTGCCCGGCATGCTGCATGCGCGCGTCGTGATGCCGCCGGTGTACGACGCGAAGCTGCTGTCGTTCGACGAAGCCGCGATCCTGAAGCTGCCCGGCGTCGTGCGCATCGTGCGCAACGGCAGCATGCTTGCGGTGGTCGCACAAGGCGAGTGGCAGGCGGTGGTCGCGCAGCGCGCGCTCGCGGCCGGCTGCCGCTGGTCGCCGGGCCGCCAGCTGCCCGAGCGCGGCACCGTCCATCAGGAGCTCAAACGGATTTCGACGCAGCGCATCGAAATCGCGAACACGCATGCGCCTACCGCGCCGGCCGTGAAGACGCTGAACGCGACGTTCCTCAAGAATTACCTGATGCACGGGTCGATCGGACCGTCGTGTTCGGTCGCGCATCTCGATAACGGGATGATGACGGTGTGGACCCACTCGCAGGGCGTCTATCCGCTGCGCGACGCACTCGCCGAGATGCTGTCGATGCCGAAGGCGAGCGTGCGCTGCATTCACACCGAAGGGTCCGGCTGCTACGGGCACAACGGCGCGGACGACGCGGCGGCGCACGCCGCGCTGATCGCGGCCGCGATGCCGGGCAAGCCGATTCGCGTGCAATGGATGCGCGAACAGGAACACACGTGGGACCACTTCACGCCGGCGATGGTGACGGAGGTCAGTGCATCGCTCGATGCGGGCGGCCGCATCGTCGACTGGAACTATGCGTTGTGGAGCAGCTCGCACAACGAACGGATCGTCAACGCGGGCCGGCTGCTGCCCGCGCGCATGCTCGAGCCGCCGTTCGTGCCGGCGCCGTCGACGCCGATGCTGCAACCGGAGGGCGGCGGCGACCGCAACGCGATCCCGCTGTATGCGCTGCCGAACCAGCACATCGTCAACAATTTCTCGCCGACGATGCCGCTGCAGACGTCCGCGATGCGTTCGCTCGGCGCGCACACCAATGTCTGGGCGATCGAAAGCTTCATGGACGAACTCGCGCACGCGGCCGGCGCCGATCCGGTCGAATTCCGGCTTCGTCACATGGAAGACCATCGCGCGCGACAAGTGATCCAGCTCGCCGCGAAGCACTTCGGCTGGCCCAGGCCGCCGCGTGCGCGCAATCGCGGCGTCGGCTTCGCGTTCGGCAAGTACAAGAACCTGATGGCATACGTCGCGATCGCGGTCGAGGTGTCGGTCGTCCCGGAAACGGGCCAGGTGACGCTCGAACACGCGGAAGCGGCCGTCGATGCAGGCCAGATCGTATCGCCGGACGGCATCCGCAACCAGATCGAGGGCGGCATCGTGCAGGCCGCGAGCTGGACGCTGTACGAGGCGCTGAAGTACGACACCGAGCGCATCCGCAGCTTCGACTGGAGCAGCTACCCGATCCTGCGCTTTTCGGCCGCGCCGCAAAGCGTGAAGGTTCACCTGGTCAATCGTCCCGGCGCGCCGTTTCTCGGCGCGGCCGAGGCGTCGATGGGGCCGACCTCCGGCGCACTGGCCAACGCGATCTTCGACGCGACCGGCCAGCGCCTGCGGGAAATGCCGTTTGCCGGCGACGCGCTGCGCAAGCGCATCGACGCCTGACGGTCCGATCAACGACACAGCGCCGGCACGCACCGGCGCCGCAAGCCGACAGGCTGGAGAACCCCGACGATGGACACCTTGCTTTCGATGCGCGTCTTCACGCGCATCGTCGAAACCGGCAGCTTCACGCGCGCATCCGACACCACCGGCCTCACGACGCCGCGCGTGTCCGCGCTGCTGAGCGGGCTCGAGCAGCATCTCGGCTGCCGGCTGCTGAACCGCACCACGCGCCGGATCTCGCTGACCGAGGACGGCCAGGCGTACTACGAACGCTCGGTCGCGGTGCTCCGCGAGATCGACGACATGGAGGCCTCGGTATCGCAGGCCCGCAACGTGCCGCGCGGCCGGCTGAAGGTGAACCTGCCGCCGGCCATGGCCAAGCAGATCATGGTGCCCGCGCTGCCGGCGTTTCTCGCCGCCCATCCGGGCATCATGATCGAACTCGGCGTGACCGATCGCCAGATCGATCTCGTCGGCGAAGGCGTCGACTGCGTGGTGCGCATCGGCGCGCTCGACGATTCGGGGATGATCGCCCGGCGGATCGGCAGCCTGACCACCTGCACGTGCGCGTCGCCCGCCTATCTCGCGCAGTTCGGCGAGCCCGCCACCGTCGACGATCTCGCGCAGCACGTCGCGGTCAGCCACATCTCGGCCGACACCGGGCGGCCGCGCCCGTGGGACTACGTCGTCGACGGCGAGCCGCGCGTCATGCAGATGTGCGGCACGGTCGCGGTCAACGATGCGGACAACTACATCGCGTGCGGCGTCGCGGGCATCGGGCTGATCAAGACGTCGCTGTACCTGGTCGAGCCGTACCTGCAGTCGGGCCGGCTGCGCGAAGTGCTGACCGACTTCAACGCGCCGCCGCGCCCGATCTCGGTGCTGTATCCGCCCAACCGGCACGTCCCGGTCAAGCTCAAGGTGTTCGTCGACTGGCTGGCCGGCCTGTTCGCGCAGATTCCGACGCTGCAGGGCCAGCGCGGCTGAACGCACGCGTTCCGGCACCTTTGCGCGGCACGCAATGCTCGATTGCGTGCCGGACCCATTCCGCGCCGGCCGCCCGGTCAATAGCATTCACGGTATCGCGGCCGGTTACGTCGCCGCCCTGTTTCCTTCCCGGAGCCGACCATGTCAACGGATACCCCCCCGCTCGCCTCGCCCGCACCCGCGGTCAAGCTCACGCAGGCGCTCATCCTGCTGTTCGCGTTCAGTTGCGGCGCGATCGTCGCGAACCTGTACTACGCGCAACCGATCACCGAACTCATCGCCCCCGGCCTGCACATGTCGAGCGGCGCGGCGAGCCTGATCGTGTCGCTGACGCAGATCGGCTATGCGTTCGGGCTGTTCTTCATCGTGCCGCTCGGCGATCTGCTCGAAAACCGCAAGCTGATGATCGTCACGGCCGTCGTGTCGATCGCGAGCCTCGCGGCCGCCGCGGTCGTCCGCACGCCGGGGCTGTTCCTCGCGGTCTCGCTGCTGATCGGCTTCAGCTCGGTGGCGGTGCAAATCCTCGTGCCGCTCGCCGCGCATCTGGCACCGGACCACTCGCGCGGCCGCGTCGTCGGCACGATCATGAGCGGGTTGCTGCTCGGCATCCTGCTCGCCCGGCCGCTGTCGAGCGTCGTGGCCGACGCGTTCGGCTGGCGCGTCGTGTTCGCGGGCGCCGCCGTGGTGATGACGCTCGTCACGGCCGTGCTCGCGCTGACGATTCCGTCACGCCAGCCCGACCATCGCGCCACCTATTTCGCGCTGATCGGCTCGCTGCTGCACCTCGTGCGCACGATGCCGGTGCTGCGCCATCGCGCGTTCTACCAGGGCCTGATGTTCGCGTCGTTCAGCCTGTTCTGGACCGCCGTGCCGGTCGAGCTGACGCGTCACTACGGACTGTCGCAATCCGCGATCGGCCTGTTCGCGCTCGTCGGCGCGATCGGCGCGACGTCGGCGCCCGTCGCGGGCCGTCTCGCGGATGCCGGCCACACCGTGCGCGCCACGCTGATCGCGCTGGTCGCCGGCACGCTGGCGTATGCGAGCGCACCGGTTCACGGCGCCGGCGTGTACGGCCTCGTCGTCACCGGCATCGTGCTCGACTTCGCGGTGCAGATGAACATGGTGCTCGGCCAGCGCGAGATCTACGCACTGCACGCGGCGAGCCGCAACCGGCTGAACGCGCTCTACATGACGAGCATCTTCGTCGGCGGCGCGGCCGGCTCCGCGCTCGCGAGCCCGCTGTACGAGCATGGCGGCTGGTCGCTCGTCGCGGCCGTCGCGGCGGCGTTCCCGCTCGTCGCGCTCGCCCATTACGTCGCGATCGGCCGCCCGCACGCGCGACGTCACGCGCACGCGTGAACCGCCGCCGACGGCGCGGCACCGCGCGGTCGGCCTGTCACACGGCATCGTTGCCGCGCGGTCCTGACTGCGCCCATCCTCACTCATGAAGGAGTCCTCATGTCTTCCCTGCTCGCTCCGTACGACCTGCGCGGCCTCGCGCTGCCCAACCGCGTCGTGATGGGCCCGATGACGCGCTCGCGCGCGCCGTCGCGCGGCCTGCCGACCGAACTGATGGCCGAGTACTACGCGCAGCGCGCGTCCGCCGGCCTGATCGTGACCGAGGCGACCAACGTCAGCGCCGCGTCCGCGGCATTCGAGCTGACGCCGGGGCTCGTCGACGACGCGCAGGCCGCCGGCTGGAAAAAGATCACCGACGCGGTCCATGCGAACGGCGGACGCATCTTCGCGCAGCTGTGGCACGGCGGCCGGGTCAGCTCGCTGACGCTGCTCGGCGGTGCCGCGCCGTTGTCGCCATCCGGCGTCAACGACGATCTCGAACAGTTGCAGGTCTGGGCGCAGTTGCAGAACGGCTACTATACGAAGATTCACGCGACGCCGTCGCGCGCGATGACGACCGCCGAGGTCGTCGACGCCGTGGACGAATTCCGCCGCGCGGCGGCGCGTGCGATGGCGGCCGGCTTCGACGGCGTCGAGATCCATGCGGCGAACGGTTATCTGCCGCACCAGTTCCTGTCGTCGACGCTGAACCGCCGCGACGATCGTTACGGCGGGTCGGTCGCGAACCGCGCGCGCTTTCTGGAGGAAATCGTCGCGGCGGTCGGCGGCGTGATGCCGCTCGCGCGTGTCGGCGTGCGCATCTCGCCGTACGCGAAGTACAACAACGTGCGCGATGCCGACCCGGATGCGACGCTGGCCTACGTCGGCCGCATGCTCGACGAAGCCGGCGTGGCCTATCTGCACGCGGCCGACACCAACGGCTGGAGCGGCGAGCCCGACCTGCCGCGGATCGTCGAGCATGCGCGCCGGTCGTTCGGCGGCACGTTGATCGTCAACGGCGGCATTGCGCCCGATGCCGCGCAGGCGCTGATCGACGCGGGCGACGCCGATCTCGTCGCGTTCGCGCGTGCCTACATCGCGAATCCGGATCTCGTCGAACGCATTGCCGCGCGTGCACCGCTCGCCGAGCCGAAAGCGGCCGGCTGGTACGGCGGCGATCGCGCCGGATATGTCGATTACGCACGGTACGACGCGGCAGGC
>NZ_JAAGPK010000016.1:0-88549 GCF_017104685.1 Burkholderia sp. Tr-20355
TCCCGCGCCGTCGCCCGCGATCCAGACGTGCGGCACGCTGCTGCGGCCGCGCGCGTCGCATTGCGGCCGCCAGCATGCCGACCGTCCGTCCCATTCGTGTGCGCACCCGAGCGCGCGCGCGAGCTGCGTCGACGGAACGACGCCCTGATGCAGCAGCACGAGCGACGTGTCGAGCATGTGCACGACGCCTCGAGCATCGCGAAAGCGAATGCGTTCGGCGCGCTCGTCGCCGTCGATGCCGATATCGGTCGCACCGCGATAGACGGGAATCCCGGCGTGGCGTACCGCGCGCAGCATGCGCCAGCCCTTGAGCAGATAGTCGGCGCCGCGCAGCGCCGGCAGCGCATGCGGGAGCGCACGACGCCAGGCGTCGCGCGGTGTCGTGTCGATCAGCGCACGCACGCGCCGCCCCGCATTCAGCAATTGCGCGGCGAACAGCCACAGCAGCGGGCCGCTGCCCGCGAGCACGGCGTCGGCCGACGGCGCGAGGCCCGACGATTTCAGCAGCGTCTGCGCGGCGCCGACGCCCATCACGCCGGGCAGCGTCCAGCCGCGCACCGGCCACGGGCGCTCCTGCGCGCCGGTCGCGATCAGCACGGCGCGCGCGCCGACTTCGAGCGTGCCGCCGGACGGGCCGCCTTGCGTGAGCATCGCGACGGGTTCAGGTTCGAACGCGACCTGCCAGACGACGCTGCGCGGCAGGTAGTGCGCGCCGCTCGCGAGCAGGTCGTCGACGAGCGGCCGGCCGGCCGTGTAGTCGGTGCCGAGCCATTGCGCGAGCGGCGCCGGCGCATCGGCCACGTTGCGGTAGATCTGGCCGCCGGGCGCGCGGCCTTCGTCCGCGACGACGACCGACAGTCCGGCCGAGCGCGCGGCGGCAGCCGCCGCCATCCCGGCCGGCCCGGCGCCGACGATCAGCAGGTCGCACTGGCGGCGCGTCATGCGAGCCTCGCCTTGCCGTGCATCGCGCGCACCTGCATGCCGTCGGAAACGGGTGTCATGCAGCCTTGCACGTTGGGTACGCCATCGACTTCGACGAGACAGTCGAAGCACACGCCCATCATGCAGAACGGGCCGCGCGGCGCGCCGCTCACGGCGCTCGCGCGGCACGCGGCCGGACCGGTGGCGAGCAGCGCGGCCGCGACGCTGTAGTGCGCAGGCACCTCGTGCGGCGTGCCGTCGATATGGATGCGCACGCGTTCGACCGTCGCGGCGGCGGGAATGAGGGATTCAAACATGCCGGACTTCCGTGGGCGCGGCGAAGCGCGCGGTGGTAAAGGCGGACAGGTCGGCCGGCGCGGCGCCGCCCGCGATCCACGGCGCGACGAGATCGGCGTGGGCCGCCGCGAGCGTCACGCCGCTGTGGCAGATCGCGATGAACGCGCCGGGATGCGTGGCCGACGCCTCGTAGACGGGCAGCCCGTCGGGCGTCATGATGCGCAGCGCGCCCCACGCGCGCACGATGCGCGCATGCACGAGCGCCGGGAACGCGGTGCGCGCGCGGCGTGCGATGTCGACCATCGCGGGGCGCGTCTGGCCGTCGTCGAAGCCGACGTCTTCGGCCGAGTCACCGAGCAGCACCGTGCCTTCCGGCGTTTGACGGACGACGAGCGTCGGGTAGTCGAGAAACGGGGCGAGGCGCTCAGTGACCATGATCTGGCCGCGCAACGGCGCGATCGGCGCGAGCAGGTCGACCATCGGCGCGAGCCGTGCATTGTCGAGGCCGGCCGCGAGCACCACGCGCCCGGCGTCGAGCCGCGCGTCGCGCGTGTCGATCTCGAAACGCCCGGCGCGCGGGCGGATCTCGGTGACTTCGCTGCGCGGCAGATAGACGCCGCCGCACTGCTGGAATGCCTGCAGCATCGCGCGCAGCGTGTAGAGCGGATTCGCGTGGCCGTCGTTCGGCGACCACAGCGCGCCGGCCAGCGCTCGCGATGCCGATGGGATGCGCCGGCGCAGCGCCGCCGGATCGAGCACTTCGTACGACAGCGCCGCTTCCTGCCGGTGCAGCGATTCGAGCAGAGTCGTTGCGCTGTCGAGCTCGGCGCGATGCTCGAACAGCTCGATGCCGCCAGGGCGTTCGAAACCGCAGTTCACGCCCGTTGCGCGCTGCAACTGCGCGGCGAACGCGTGCCAGCGCTCGGACGATTCGCGCGACCAGCGCGCATACGGCAGGCAACGGCCGCCTTTGCCCTGTACCCACACGAGCCCGAAATTGCCGCGCGACGCGCGAAACGCGATGTCGTCGCCGTCGCAGACCGCGACGCGCTTGCCGAGACGCGCGACGCCCCACGCGATGGCCATGCCGACGAGGCCGCCGCCGGCCACCACGACGTCGAAGCGGCGCACGGTCATGCGCGGCTCCGGTGTCGTGGGCAAGACGGTTCCGTGTTATATCCCATGACGGCGCGGCTCCCTGCGTTCAATACGTTGTGGAACCGATGTTCGGGCAGGCAAAATGCACTGTCCAATACAGCTTGATCAATGCTCCATAATCCAGTGTTATGACCACGCCATCGCTGAGAATCCGTCAGATCGAAGCGTTCCGTGCGGTGATGCAGCGCCATACCGTCACGCGCGCCGCACGCGATCTCCATATCTCGCAGCCGGCCGTGAGCCGGCTGATCGCCGATCTCGAGGACCGGATCGGCTTCGTGTTGTTCGAGCGGCAGCAGGGGCGGTTCACGCCGACCGCGCAGGCGCGCGTGCTGTACGAGGAGGTCGAGCGCGCGTTCGTCGGGCTCGATCGCGTCGCGCAGGCCGCCGAACAGATCCGCGCGATGCGGCGCGGCACGCTGCGCGTGGCGGGCTCGCCGGCCGTCGCGCTCGACCTGCTGCCGGCGCTCGTCACGCGTTTCTCGCACGCGCATCCGGGCGTCGACGTCACGCTGCTCGCGCACAGCGCATCCACGGTCGTCGACAAGGTTGCGTCAGGGCAGTGCGATGTCGGGCTGATCGCCGAACCCGTCCCGCATCCGGCCGTGCGCGGCGAGCGGCTCGCGGAAAGCGCGATGTGCTGCATCGTGCCGCGCGGGCACCGGCTCGCGCGCAAGCGCATCGTGCAGCCGGCCGACCTGCGCGACGAATCGTTCATCTCGTTTCCGCCGAGCTTCGAGGCGCGCAGCGCGATCGACCGCGTGTTCGTCGAGGCCGGCGTGCCGCGCGTGCTGTCGATCGAGGCGCAACTGTCGCAGACGATCGTCGCGTTCGTCGCGAACGGCGCGGGCGTCGCGCTGATCGATCCGGTGACGGCCGCGTACGCGGGCCGGCGCGTGGCGGTCAAGCCGTTCGAGCCGGCCGTGCCCGATCACTTCTATCTGGTGACGTCTGCGTCGCAGCCGCTGTCGATGGTCGGCGACGCGTTCTGCGCGGATCTGCGCGACGCGTTCGTCAGGATGCGGGAGCGGGGCGGAGGATGATCCGTCACGACCGCGCCGGGTACCCCGGGGCACCGCGGCGCGTGATCGTTCAAGCGATTGCCGTGTCGGTGGCTTCCGCCGCGGCGCGAGCCGGGGCGGCGGCGCCCGCCAGCCGCCGGTAACGCGCGAGGGCCCACAGCGGGAAGTACGCGGTATAGCCGTGATACTTCAGGTAGAAGATGCGCGGGAAACCCGGCGCATTGTGCGAGCGGTGCCACCAGAAGCCGTCGTCCTGTTGCACCGACAGTAGGTACGCGATGCCGCGTTTCACCGAATCGGATTCGTGGTCGCCGAACGCCATCTGCGCGAGCAGCGCCCACGCGGTGAAGTTCGACGTGCTTTCGCCGCCGTTCGTGCCGCCCAGCTTCGGGTCGAGATAGCTGTCGTTGGTCTCGCCCCAGCCGCCGTCCGCATGCTGCCGGGCGCGCAGCCAGTCGATCGCGCGTGCGATATACGGCTGCGACTTGTCCTCGCCGGCGAGCGCGAGGCCGGCCAGCACGCTCCACGTGCCGTAGATGTAGTTCGTGCCCCAGCGGCCCCACCAGCTGCCGTCGGGTTGCTGCGTGCGCTTCACGTAGTCGATGCAGCGCGCGCGCGACGCGCGTTCTTCCGGGCGGTTCGTCACGCCGAAGCACAGCAGCACGCGGCCCGACACGTCCTCGGTCGGCGGATCGAGCAGCGCGCCGTGATCGGCGAACGGGATCGCGTTCAGGTACATGCGGTCGCAGTCGGCGTCGAATGCCGCGAAGCCGCCGTTGCGCGATTGCAGCCCGCGCATCCAGTCGAGCGCGCGTGCGACGCGCGGCGCGTGCGGGTTCGTGCCGTCCGCGTTGCGGTGCGTGCGGCCGCGGCGATCGAGCATCGCGGTGACGACCGCCGTGTCGTCGATGTCGGGGTAGTACGGGTTCGCGTACTGGAATGCCCAGCCGCCCGGTTCGACATCGGCCGGCGCGTTCTCGATCCAGTCGCCGCGCAGGTCGTCGACCTGACGCTCGGCCAGCCAGTCGTACGCGCGTGCGATGCGTGCGTCGAGTTCGCGCAGCGCGCCCGACGCCGTCTCGCCGGCGTCCGGCACGGCGACGCCGCGTGCCTGTTCGAGCGCCATCGTGCTCCACGCGGTGTCCCACACCGGCGACAGGCACGGCTGGCAATACATGCTGCCGTCCGGCCGCGTGACCAGCAGCTTTTCCAGCGCGTGTTCGCAATCGCGCCGCAGCGGATGGTCGTCCGGGTAGCCGAGCACCTGCATCATCTGGTAGCTGTACACGATCGGCGGGAAGATGCCGCCGAGCCCGTCCTCGCCGTTCATCCGTTCCGCGCACCAGGCTTCCGCGTGCCGGATCGCGCGCTGCCGCAGGCGCTTCGGCATCAGCGGCTCGACATGGCGGACCGTGCGGTCGAGCGCGAGGAATACCTTGCGCATGCCGCTCGCGGGCGGGAAGTACCGGCGCTCCTCGTCCGGCGGCGTGACGAACAGCTCGCGGATCGAGATGTTGCGCGGATTGCGCGCGCGGGCCTTCAGCGAGCACAGCACGAGCAGCGGCACCATCGTCGTGCGCGCCCAGTATGCGACCTTGTACATCGAGATCGGCACCCACTTCGGGAACAGCACGAATTCGATCGGCATGAACGGCGCCGCGCGCCACGGCACCTGGCCGAACGTCGCGAGCAGGATGCGCGTGAACACGTTCGCGCGCGCCGCGCCGCCGAGCGTCAGGATTGCCTCGCGCGCACGGATCATGTGCGGTGCGTGTTCGCTGTCGCCGGCCGCCTTCAGCGCGAAATACGCCTTCACGCTGCACGACACGTCCGGCGCGCCGTCGACGTACAGTGCCCAGGCGCCATGCGTGTCGAGCCGCTGGTTCGCGCGCAGGTAACGCGCCATCCTCTCCTGGCGGTCGTCGTCGATCTTGTCCATGAAATGCATCATCAGGATGTATTCCGCGGTGATCGTCGCGTCGGATTCGAGTTCGAAACACCAGCTGCCGTCGGGCTGCTGAAGGCGCGCGAGCGCATCGCGTCCACGGGCGATCGCGGTGTCGAGCGCGGACCAGGAAGAGGGGGCGGTTTTGTTCATGCGGCGGATCATACCATCCAGCCGGAATGTTTATATCGAGACACCCGGGTGCTACCATCCGCACCATGAAAAAACGTCTCGAACCCGCGCCGCACGATGTGTCCGCGCCCGTCGAACCGGCTGGAACGGCCGGTGCGCGGGCGTCTGAAGGATCGTCAGCGCCCGCCGCCGTCGCCGCCGGCGTGCGGCGAAAAAAAGCGCCGGATCAGGTGCGCGCGCAATTGCTGGCGGCCGCATCGGAAATCGCGACACATCACGGCGTGGCCGCGTTGACGCTCGATGCGGTGGCCGAGCGTGCCGGCGTGACGAAAGGCGCGTTGCAATATCACTTCGCGAACAAGCAGGGGCTGCTCGATGCGTTGTTCGGCCAGGCGACCGCGCGGTTCGGCGCGCAGATGGACGCGCGCATGGCGGCGGATCCGAGCGGCGACGGCGCGGCGGCGCGCGCTTATCTGCATGCGGTGCTCGATGCGGCCAATCCGGCCGCGAGTACCGACGTGCTGCGCGTGCTGGTCGCGTCGATGATTACCGAGCAGGACACGCGCGAACGATGGTCGGTGCCGATGCGCGAATGGACACGGCCCGATCCGGTGCCGCTCGAGCAGGCTGCGACACTGATGATCTGCCGGCTCGCGGCCGACGGGCTGTGGATTTCGGAATTGCTGGACAGCGTCGAGGTATCGGCCGAACTGCGCGCGGAGATCGTGCGCCAGCTCGATGCGATGAGCAGGGGCGTGTTTCCCAACGGCGGCTGAAGCAACCTGTATCACACCGGCTTGCCCGCGCCCGGACATGCCGCTCCAACGGCAAGCGGGCGTGGCCTGCGTTGCCGCGCAAGCGGGCGCGCGTCGCCCGTTCTTGCCGCCGCTGGAAAAACGAAAGCCCGGCGCGAAGCCGGGGTGACCGGCACGCGCCGATGCAATCGCTGTCAGGCCGACGATGCCGCCGACGCGTTGCCGTCCGCGCGGCGACGGTACAGCCCGAGCGTCGCGCACAAGCCGCAGAGCGCGGCGAAGCTCAGCCAGTAGCCGGGTGCGGCCTTGTCGTGCAGGACCTGAATCAGATACGTCGATACCGCCGGCGTAGCGCCGCCGAACAGCGCCGTCGCGAGACTGAACGCCAGCGAGAAACCCGCGACGCGCACTTCGACCGGCATCACTTCGGTGAGCGCGGCGACCATCGCGCCGTTATACATGCCGAAGAAGAACGAGAACCACAGCAGCACGATCAGCATGCGCGCAAAGCTCGGCGCATCGGCAAGCCAGGACAACGCCGGATAAGCCGTGAGGATCGCCAGCACGGAAATGGCGAGCAGCACCGGCTTGCGGCCGATGCGGTCGGAGATCGTGCCGCCGATCGGAAGCCAGATGAAATTCGATGCAGCCACGAGCAGCGTCACCATCAAGCTGTCGGAGGTGGACAGCTTCAGTACCGACTTGCCGAAGGTCGGCGTATAGACCGTGATGAGATAGAAGGTGGTGGTGGTCATGGCGGTCAGCAGCATGCCGCCGATCACGGTGCGCCAGTTGGCGAGCAGCATCGCGAAAATGTCGCGTGCCTGCGGATGATGCCGCCGCGCTTCGAACGCCGCGGTCTCCTGCAGCGAGCGGCGCAACACGAACAGGAACGGCACGATCGCGCAACCGATAAAGAACGGCACGCGCCAGCCCCATGCGGCGATCTGCTGTGCGGACAACCACGCGTTCAGGCTGTAACCGATGGCCGCCGCCACGACGATGGCCACCTGCTGGCTCGCCGACTGCCAGCTCGTGTAGAACCCTTTGTTGCCGGGCGTCGCCATTTCCGCGAGATAGACGGATACGCCGCCGAGTTCGGCGCCTGCCGAAAAGCCCTGCAACAGACGCCCGAGCAGCACGAGCGCCGGCGCGAGCAGGCCGATGGTCGCGTACCCGGGCACGCAGGCGATCAGAATGGTGCCGCTCGCCATGATCGACAGCGTAACGATCAGCCCGGTGCGCCGTCCGACCTTGTCGATGTACGCGCCGAGAAAGATCGCACCGAGCGGACGCATCAGAAAGCCCGCGCCGAACACCGCGAAGGTGAGCATCAGCGACGCGAACTCGCTGGTGGACGGGAAGAAGATCTTCGAGATCGACGTCGCGTAGAAGCCGAACAGAAAGAAATCGAACTGTTCGATGAAATTGCCGCTCGTCACACGCAACACGGCGGCGGCCCTTGTCGTGGGCGAAACGCCGGGTGTCGCGGCGATCGGTTCGGTACGGTTCATTGCGTCTCCTGCTTCTTGTCTGTAGTGATGGGCGCCCAACGGGCGCCCGGGTGACTGGCTAATCCGAACCGAGGCTCAGTGTGCTGCGTTGACGCTTCTCGATCGACGATTTGAGCAGCGCCGCCGAGCGGAAGATGCCGTGCGCGAACTTGCCGTAAGGCAGCGTGGCGAACAGCGCCATCACGATGCCGAGATGAATCGCGAGCAGCGACGGCATCGCCGAGGTCGTGCGGAGTGCGAGCAGCGCGAGACCGGACGTGCTCGTCAGAAGCAGGAGCGCGATGAAGCCGCGGTCCATCGGACGCTGACGGGCGTCGCCGCGCGCCGGAGCGCGTTTCAGGTTCAGCCACAGCAGTCCCGCCGGTCCGGCGATCAGTCCGATGCCGCCCGCGGTTCCCAGCAGCACCGGCACGCTCAGAAACGGATACGGCGCTTCCAGCCCGAAGGCGTAGTGATAGAGCGTCGCGACGGCGGTCGCCGCGAAGCACAGCATGAAGCCGTAGAACGTCAGGTGATGGAACCGGCGCCGCGCCAGCGTGAACGTATCGTTCTCCTCGTTGCAGCCGTCGCCGTGGCCGCCGTCCAGGTACTTGAGCGTCAGCGCGTTCCGGGCCGCTTCCGCGACGGCCGGCGCGCTCGCGCTCGCCGTTCCTGCCGACACGTCGCGCCAGAAGCGCGTGACGCCGATACCGAGCGCGAGCATGGCGAACAGGAAAACGATGCCGAACATCGCCGCGAGCAGGTTGTGCGGGAAGATCGCGTAGAAGTTCGCGGGCGCGACATCGCCGGGCAAGCCGCCGTGCAATGCCGTACCGAGCAGCAGAAACAGCGCGAGTCCGGCCGCCAGCGCGACCGACAGGGTCAGGCCGTTGCGCTTGTACAGCGCGCCGAACGACGCGGGAAACGCGTATTCGGTGTAGGTTTCGAGCCGGACTTCGGCCATCGCTTTCGGCACGTTCACGCCGAACTCGTGCGGCGGCGCATATTGGCACGCGTGATAGCACGCACCGCAGTTGTGGCAGAGATTCGCCAGATAGTTGACGTCCGCCTTGCCGAATTCCAGGCGGCGCGTCATGGCCGGGAACACGGCACAGAAGCCCTCGCAGTAGCGGCAGGCGTTGCAGATCTGCATCTGCCGGGCGACTTCGGTTTCGCCGGCGCTCATCGGCACAATGGGAATCACGCGCGCCGTGCTGTCGCGTGGCGTTTTTTTCGTCTCGACCGAAAAGGCCGTGCGCGTGTGTTCGGGCGCGAGCGGGTCAGACTGCTGCACGGGTTGCCTCCGTTGTTTTGAGTGCGGCGCGCGCGGCCTGCGTCCCGGCAATGCGCCCGAAGGCCGTGCCGATCGACATGCCGACGCCCGCTGTATAGCCCTTGCCGAGCACGTTGCCAGCCATCATTTCGCCGGCCACGAACAGGTTCTCGCTGGCGGTGCCGCCGAAGTGAACCTGCGCGTGGTCGTTGGTCTTCAGTCCGAGGTACGTGAACGTGATGCCCGGCCGCAGCGCATAACCGTAGAACGGCGGCGTCTCGATGCGGCGCGCCCAATGCGTCTTGGGCGGCGCGAGCCCTTCGGTGTGGCAGTCGTCGAGTGCGGTGTGATCGAAGGTGCCGTCGCGGCACGCATCGTTATAGCGCGTGAGCGTTTCCGTGAAGCGTGCTTCCGGCAGCCCGAGCTTGCGCGCGAGTTCCGGCAGCGTGTCGGCCTTTTCGCCCGGAAACACCGGCGGCATGAAGCGGCCGATGGCTTTCGAATCGATGATCGAATAGCCGATCTGCCCCGGCTGATGCGCAACGAGCCGTCCCCAGATTGCATAGCGCTTCGGCCAGAAATCCTCGCCTTCGTCGTAGAAGCGCTGGGCGTCGCGATTCACCACGACGCCCAGCGACACGCAGTCGATGCGCGTACAGATGCCGCCATCATATAGCGGAGCGCGTGCATCGATCGCGACGCAATGCGACTGCGACGGGTCGCCGATCATGTCGGCACCGGCGTCGGCCATATGCTTGATGAGCACGCCCTGGTTGAAGCGCGTGCCGCGAATCAGGAAGTTGTCGGCGGGCCATTCGCCGCGCGCGTTTTGCCCCCACGCTTCGCGCAGCCATTCGCGATTGGATTCGAAACCGCCGGCCGCCAGCACGCAGGCGCGTGCCTCGAAGCGCTGGCTGCCGCTGCGCGCCGCGATGAAGCGGCTGCCGTCGAGTTCGAGCGAATCGACGGGCGTTTCATAGCGGATATCGACGCCGAGCGCTTCGGCGCTGCGGTAATACGCGTTGACGAGCGCCTTGCCGCCACCCATGAAGAACGCATTGGTGCGGGCCACGTGCAGCGCACCGGACAGCGGCGGCTGGAACCGTACGCCGTGCTTCCGCATCCACGGCCGGCACGACGACGACGCGCGGATCGTCAGCCGCGCGAGATGCTCGTTCGTGATGCCGCCCGTGACTTTCAACAGGTCCTGCCAGAATTCCTCTTCCGGATAGGCATCGACGAGAACGTCCTGGGGGGCATCGTGCATGCAGCGCAGATTGCGCGTGTGTTGCGAGTTGCCGCCGCGCCATGCGCGCGGCGCGGATTCGAGAAGCAGGACCGAGGCGCCCGCTTCGCGCGCCATCAATGCGGCACACAGCGCGGCATTGCCTCCTCCGATTACGAGCACATCGACCATCAGACTTGCCTCCTTTTGGGCAAATCGTAAAGGCCTCGTGCACGCGCCGCTACCAGCCAGCCGTCAACGGGTGTTCACTTTTCGTGAAGGCTGAGGTTCCCGCAGCCGTGCGCCGGGCCAACGGCCTTCCCGCACCAGTTGACGGGCGACATCGGCGAGCACCACGCGCGCGGCGAGACCGGCGGGAGACAGTTCGTCATCGGAGATGCTGGCGAGCATGTTGGGCCGCGTGGCGTATTTCTCGGCGACGGGCACGCTCGTGAGTATCACGTTCTCGGGCCTTGCGAGCGCCGCGCCCGGCTGTATCGTCGCGCCGATGCCGGCGCGGACGAAGTCCATCAGGAGCGCGAGGCCGTCGACTTCGGCGACGATGTTCGGCTCGTACTCGGCGCGCCTGAATGCGGACAGCAGCAGCGAACGCAGCCCGTGCGTGCCGCTGGGGAGAATCAGCGGAAGCCTGCCGAGATGCTTGAGCCGGACGGATGCGCTCGTCGGCATGCCATCGAGATCGCCCGCGCCGATCAGGAACAGCCGCTCGTCCAGCAGCGGCAGCACGCTCCAGCGTTGCGCGGACTCCTCGCGGAACAGCACCGCGAGGTCGATCTGACGCGCGCTCAACATGGACGCCAGATAGCCGGAGAGACTTTCGACCATGTGCAACCGGACATCGGGATAGCGCGCGCGCATGGCCTGCATGAACGCGACACCCATCACGCTCGCCGTGCTCGGCGCCATGCCGACGCTGACGTGGCCCGACAGACGGGCTGAGCGTGCAGCTAGCGCGGCATCGTCGATGTGACGCAGCGCGAGTTGCGCCTGACGCCAGAACGCCAAACCTGCGTCGGTCGGGACGACGCCCGCCGAGGTGCGTTGCAGCAGACGCGTGGACAGCTCGCCTTCGAGGCGGCTGATCTGCTGACTCAATGCCGAGGTCACCACGCCGAGCTCCAGCGCTGCCTTGCCCATGCTTCCGTGTTCCACGACGCTGAGAAAATAGCGCAGTTGTCTGAGTTCCATTCCGCGATTGGTCAGAAGGATTAGGCGGATATTTTGACAGAAGGTCGTCGGACCATCCTCCGCTTCGAGGTCGGATGGTCATGGTCCGGCGCCGGCGACCGCTCCCGCGAAGAGTGCGGGCTTGCGCATGTCATGGCGCGCCACGCCCGCGTCACACGCTCCGCTATCGCGCGCTGAAAAACGTGGCAAGGATGTCGTTTTCCGGCGCCCCTTGCCGCGACACGGTGCGCTTTTCCGGCCGCCCGCGCGATCGAAGCGGACCCGAGCCGGCATGCGTTTCGCTTGACCGCACTCCCGTATAAACCGCGCGAGGCCTGATCAGGTCGGGATGTTCGCGCTGTTCGAGCCCGTGCGCGATCCAGCCGATCGAACGGCCCAGCGCGAACAGGCCGAACGCGGCGCCGACAGGCAGCCGCAAATGCCGGCGTAGCGCGACGAGCGCGAAATCCACCGAAGGCTTCTGGCCAACCAGCGAACTGCCCGCCTCGATCATCGTTTTCCATTGCGGATGGCGCGGCAGCATGCGCGACAACAGGGCCGCCGCCCGCACGTCGCCACCCGGATACAGCGAATGTCCGAACCCCGGCAGGTCGTCACCGCGGTGCAGGCGCTCGCGCATCGTGCGCGCGACGTCCCGGTTGCCGATTTCATCCCACATCGCCTCGACCCGCGCGGTGGTGGCGCCGTGCCGCCCGCCGGACAGAGCGGCGAGGCCGCCGATCACGACCGCTCGCAGGCTCGCATTCGTCGATGCCACGCATCGGCCCGTGAAACTCGATGCGTTGAGTTCGTGATCCGCGCACAGGACGAGCGCGATCCGGATGAGTTCCGCGCCCGCCGGCCCCACGCCCCATGCGCGCGCGCATTGCACGTGAACGGGCGCCGCATCGAACCCGGTGCGCAACAGGCACGCGGCGAGGATCCGTACCAGATCGCCGCAACCCTGCGCCCGGCTGTCGGCCGCTTGCTGCCACACCGCCGTCGGTGCGTCGTCGGTGGCGACGGCGAACAGCGGCAGGAGCGCTTGCTCCGCGCGTTGATCGCCGTAGTGCTTGAAGAGGGTGCGCAACACCGCGGGTGCGCGGGGAACGCGAGGACCGAACGCGGTGCGCTGGTCGCATTGCCAGAGCAGCGCGGCGACTTCCTCGAGACTCGCGTGGCCGGCGAGATCGAGCGCGTTCGCGCCGCGATAGAAAAGCTGGCCGCCCTCGATCAACGTGATGCTCGATTCGAGCACGGGCGCCCCCCAGTTCAGCGCGGCTTTCGCGACTTCCTTCGGTTTGCGGCCGCGCGCACGTTCGGCCGCGAGCCGGTCGACGTCCGCCGCGAAGTAGCGGCTTTCGCGCGGATTGCCCGAGGGCTCCGCGCGCAGCAGGCCGCGGCTGACGTAGGCGTAAAGCGTCTGCCGCGAGACGCCCAGCTTTGCGGCCGCTTCGATCGAATTCAGGTAGGGCGACATGGCATCAGGCTCGAATCGTTCGACAGGTTGATCAGGATAATCAACGTTGACAACAAATGCGAGCGAGCCGATCGTTGCGTCACCGAAACGATTCGAGACGAACATGCGTGCCGATCAAATTTCCCGTGTTGCGACGACGGCCGGCGAGGGGCCGATATCGCATCATCTGCAGGCGCTCTGGGCCGCGCTGGGCGGCGCGCCGCACCTTATCGAGCGTTGCCGCTTCAGCGGGTCGGGCGAACTGCCGTCCGCGTTTCGCGTGACCGACCTGGCCAGTGCGGCGATTGGCGCGGCAGGTGCGGCCGTTGCCGAACTGGTGTGCGAATCGACCGGCACATCGCCGGCCGTTCACGTCGACCGGCGCATGGCGTCGCTGTGGTTCGGCACGTCGCTGCGCCCGTCGGGATGGACGCTGCCGCCTCAGTGGGATCCGGTGGCCGGCAACTATCGGGCGCGCGATCGCTGGATCCGTCTGCACACCAACGCACCGCATCACCGGCAAGCCGCGTTGACGGTGCTCGGCTGCGCGGCGGATGCACAGGCAGTTGCCCGGGCGGTCGGCCGCTGGGACGCCGAGGCGCTCGAAGACGCGATCGTCGGGCGCGGCGGTTGCGCGGCGGTGATGTACTCGCGGGAGGAATGGGCCGCGCATCCGCAAGGCAAGGCCGTTGCTGCCGAACCGTTGCTGCACGTTCACGCCACGCAGGCGGTAGCGTCGCGCGACTGGCAGCCGGCGCGAGACCGGCCGTTGCGCGGCATTCGCGTGCTCGACCTGACGCGCATTCTCGCCGGTCCCGTCGCGACGCGATTTCTGGCAGGGCTCGGCGCCGACGTGCTGCGCATCGATCCGTATGGCTGGGAAGAGCCGGGCACGGTGCCCGACGTCGTTCTGGGCAAGCGCTGCGCCCGGCTTGACCTGAAGCAGCCCGCGGATCTCGCTACGCTCAAGCGGCTGCTGCGCGGCGCGGATATCGTCGTCCACGGCTACCGCTCCGACGCGCTCGCGCGTCTTGGTCTCGATGCCGCGCGACGGCGCGAGCTCAATCCCGCGCTCGTCGACGTATCGCTCGATGCATACGGCTGGAGTGGCGCCTGGCGTTGCCGGCGCGGCTTCGACAGCCTTATCCAGATGAGCACGGGAATCGCCGACGCTGGCATGCGCGCGGCGGGAAGCGACGCGCCGGTGAATCTGCCCGTCCAGGCGATCGACCATGCGACGGGTTACCTGATGGCGGCGTCGGCCGTACGCGGCCTGACGGCGCGACTGAAGGACGGTGCGGGCACCGAGGTTCGCGCTTCGCTGGCGCGTACGTCGGCCGTGTTGCAGCTGCGTTCCGAGCCGATGAGCGACGTGGTCGCGTTGGTTCCCGAGACGGAGCACGATCGCGCGAATCACGTCGAAGCGACGTCGTGGGGCCCCGCAACAAGGCTGCTCCCGCCGTTGCGGATCGAGGGGGTGCCGCTCGCGTGGTTCCATCCGGCACGCGCGTTGGGCGCGTATGAACCGCGGTGGCTGGATTCGAACGTCGGCCTTTGACGAGCGGAGAAGGGGGCGGACGGTATCTGATCAACCCTTCGGATTCCTTTGCAGGCTGCCGGTGCGCGGAGGACAATACCGCTGACGCACGCATCGGAGGTTGCGCACCATGGCCACATTCCAGCCCGGCGGATGGCATACCGTCACGCCACGGATCGTCGTACCGGATCCGGAAAACCTGATCGCATTCGTCCGGACGGTGTTCGACGCCCGCGGCGAATACCGTGCCGGCTTGCCGGCCGACATCCGCATCGGCGATTCGGTCGTGATGATCAGCGGCGGCGACGGTCTGCGCGATCCGATGCCGGCGTTCCTGTACGTGTACGTCGAGGATACCGACGCGATCCATCGGCGAGCGGTCGCGGCGCACGCGATTTCGCTGGAAGCGCCCGCCGACATGCCGTACGGCGACCGGCGCGCGATGGTGAAGGATCCGTGGGGAAACCTCTGGCAGATCGCCACGCATCGGCGCGACCTGTCGGCCGACGTGATCCGCGCAACGCTCGCCGGCGGGGAATAGCCGCAATTTTTGCTGCCTAGTCTGTCGCAATCGTCAAGATTCATGTCGCGTCCAGGTAAAACCTTCCCGTTCCCCACGCCGTTATCCGGTTCGTAGCCCCGCGCCGCGTGCTCACGAGCCGTGACGCGGCGCTCGTCGTTCGTGATCCGGAATCCACATCCGCCGCGGCCCGCACCCGGCCCGCGCAAGGGAACGTCATGCGAAAACAACTCACCATCCGCGGTGGACTCGTCGCGACCATCGCCGGTTATACCGTGCTGCTCGTGCTGGTGGTCGGCGCCTGTATCGCGGCCCTTTATATGGGCAACGATTCGCTCGAGGCGATGTACCGCGACGACACCGCTTCGCTGCTGCACCTGAAGACCAGCTCCGAGCGGATGCTCGTGTTGCGCGAACGCATGAGCGACGTGGCGCAGATCATCAGCGCGGGTCAATCGGGCAAGGAGGGCACCGCGCAGCTTCACACGCTCCTCAAGCAGAGCAATGACGAACTGGAGGCGTACACGCGCCTGCATGCGCGCGACGCGAACGAGCAGGCATTGTTCGACGCGCTGCAGAGCCGCCGGCGCGCGCTGCTCGATCGGGTGTTCCTGAAAGCGCTGTCGCAGCTCGACGGCGACGACGCGTTCAACTTCCTCGACACGCAGCGCACCGCGCCGCCGGCGCTGTTCGCCGCCTACCAGGATGCGATCGACGCGCTCGAATCGTTCCAGGTCGCGCGCCAGAAGGCCCGCTACGAGGCGGCCGGCGTGCGTTTCCACCGGATCGTGTGGGGGATGGCGGCGGTCGCCGGGCTGGCCCTCGTCGTCGGCTTTTTCGCGCAACGCCTGCTCGCGAAGGCGATCATCGAACCGATCCATCTCGCGGTCGGCCAGTTCGAGAAAATTTCGAAAGGCGACCTGACGGGCACCGTCGTCGTCGCGGGCGAAAACGAAATGGCCTACCTGCTGAATGCGCTGAAGCGGATGCAGGACGGTCTGGTCGACACCGTGAACCAGGTGCGCGCGAGCACCGAGACGATCGTCGGCGACGTCCGCACGATCGCGAGCGGCAACGTCGACCTGTCCGCGCGCACCGAGCAACAGGCCGTGTCGCTGCAGCAGGCGGCCGCGAGCGTCGAACAACTGACGGCGGCCGTGCGCCAGAATGCGGACAACGCGCGCGATGCGCGGACTTACGTCGAAGGGGCGGCCGGCATCGCGTCGCGCGGCGGCGAGGCGATGCAGCGCGTCGTCGAGACGATGTCCGCGATTTCGACCAGCTCCGCGCGGATTTCCGGCATCGTCGGCACGATCGAAAGCATCGCGTTCCAGACCAACATCCTCGCGTTGAACGCGGCGGTCGAAGCCGCGCGCGCGGGCGAGCAGGGGCGCGGGTTCGCGGTCGTCGCGACGGAGGTGCGCGGGCTCGCGCAGCGCTGCGCGTCGGCGGCCAAGGAAATTCGCGACCTGATCGGCAGTGCCGCGCGGCGGGTCGAAGACGGCAGCGGCCTCGTCACGCTGGCCGGCTCGGCGATGAGCGAGCTCGTCGCCGCGGTCGAGCGTGTCAACGCGATCATGGGGGAGACCAGCAATGCGTTCGAAGAGCAGTCGGCGGGGATCGAGCAGGTGAACGCCGCGGTCATCCAGATGGAGCAGACGATGCAGCGCAATGCGGCGCTGGTCGAGGAGGCCGCCGCCGCGGCGCTGTCGCTCGATGAACAGGGTTCGCGGCTGAGCGCGGCGGTCGCGCAATTCCGTCTGCGCGACGAGGCCGTCGCGTGAGGCGGGATCGTGTGGCGGTATCGCCGTGAGCGCCACACTGCGCGTTGCCGGGTAATGCATGACGGAAGCGGTACGCATGCCGGCCGTTGCCGATGGAGGCAGTTGTTTGCCTGATGCGCGGGCAGCGAGGCAACAGGATTCGACGTCGGGTCGTGAACGTGCCGAGCATGGGGGATAATCGGCGTCCCCTCTTCGACCCTCCGCGCCCGTGACGACTTCTGCGTTCGCCCCCTTTCAGGATCTGGCTCATACCTTGCTCGCTCAGTGGCCCGACGCTCATGGCGACGGCGCCCACGACACGTCGCATCTGCAGCGCGTGTGGAAGAATGCCGCCGCGATTCATGCCGAGGAGGGCGGCGACGCCGAAGTGCTGTGTGCGGCAACGCTGTTGCACGACTGCGTCGCGGTCGAGAAAGATTCCCCGTTGCGCGCACAGGCGTCGCGGCTGTCGGCGGAAAAGGCGCGGCGGGTGCTGAAGTCGCTTGGCTGGCCGGATGCGAAGATCGACGCCGTCGCGCACGCGGTCGAAGCGCACAGTTACTCTGCCCGTATCGCGCCGAGGACACTGGAAGCCAAGGTGCTGCAGGATGCCGACCGGCTCGATGCGATCGGCATGGTGGGCGTCGCGCGCTGCTTTTATGTCGCGGGCCGGATGGGCAGCGCGTTGTATGACCCGGCCGATCCGCATGCCGCGAATCGGGCGCTCGACGACACGCGATTCGCGATCGACCACTTCCGCACGAAGCTGCTGAAGCTGGCAACCGGTTTCCAGACCGTCACCGGTACGCGCATGGCGAACGTTCGTCGCGAGCGGTTGCAACGCTTTCTCGACGCGTTCTCCGACGAGATCTGAGGGCGCCGCTTCAATCGCCGACGGATCGATACAGCGCGTTCAGCTGCGACAACTCGTCGAGGAACCGGTCCTTGAGCGCCTGCGGCCCGAGGATCTTCACGTGCGCGCCGAAGCCCAGCAACTTGCGCGCGCCGTGCTCGATCGATTCGATGGGCATCAGGAATGCGTTCCATCCCGGCGGTACGTCCGCGTTGCCGGCCTCATGCCCGGCCGGCGCGGCCTCGATCCGCGCATTGGCCAGCCAGGTTGCGCCGCGCGGCGATAGGGCGACATGGGCGGTGAGCCGGTGGAGATCGGCTTCGACCCGGTTCATCGCGTCACGCCAGTGCGCGGCCAGGTCGAATCGCGCGGGGCGCCTGAAACGGCGGCGCGTCGTGTTGAATTCGCGGATGTTCGCGAGCCGGAAAGTGAGCGCGGCGGGTTTGCCGACTACCCTCGCGATCAGATACCAGGCCCCGCCCTTGAGCACGAGGCCGAGCGGTTCGAGCGCGCGGCGGGACACGCCGCGCCAGCTCTGGTACGTCACGTCGATGCAATATGCACCCCACACCGCATCGGCGGCTTCACGCAGGAACGCGGGCGTTTCCTGCGCGCGGTACCAGTCCACGGTGTCGACGTGCAGCCGGCTCGCGACGCGATCGGCCTGCTCGCGCGAGGCCGGCGGCAGGCTGGCGATCATCTTCAGCCGCGCGGAAGCCGCCATGCCGTCGAGCCCTAGTTCACTCGCCGGCCCGGGCAAGCCCGCGAGGATCAGCGCGCGCGCTTCGTGTTCGGTGAGCCCCGTCAGATCGGTGCGCCAGCCGTCGCGCAACTGAAATCCGCCGTTGCGGCCGCGCTCGCCCCAGATCGGCACACCGGCCGTCGAGAGCTGGTCGATATCGCGCAGGATCGTGCGCTCGGACACTTCCAGCGCTTCGGCAAGCGCCGGCGCGGTCATTCGGCCGCGCGCTTGCAGCATCATCATGATCGACAACAGGCGGCTCGCTTTCATACGCGACACGTTACCTCAAATACCTGACATGGGATGTCATGTTTTCAAGCATATGCTTCGTCGCATCACTGAACCCGTTCCACTGTAGCGGAGACGAACCATGAAGATCATTTCAGGACCGCTGAGCATGTTCGGCGCCAAGGTCGAGATTGCGGCGCACGAGAAAGGCATCGATTTCGAGCGGGTGATGGTGCCGTTCAGTCAACAGCGCGGCTACGAACCGAAGCATCCGGACGTCTTGCGTATCAACCCGAAGCGCCAGGTGCCCGTGCTGATCGACGGCAATCTGGAGATCTTCGATTCCACGCAAATCTTCGAGTATCTCGAGGACCTGAAGCCGCAGCCCGCGTTGTGGCCCGCGCAACCGGCGGCGCGCGCCGGGGCGCGTCAACTCGAACACGGCAGCGATGAAGTCTATTTCCCGCACGTCGTCCGGCTGATGGGGCTCGAGCGCACGCCGGACGACCCGGCGGCGCAGGCCGCGCGTGCCGAGGCGGCGCAATACTATCGACGCATGGAGCGCGTGCTCGCGGATCGGGATTTTCTGGCCGGCGCCTACTCCTATGCCGACATCGCGTTCTACATGGCGCAATTGTTCGGCGCACGCAAGGGCGCGCCGATGACCGACGACACGCCAAACCTGCTCGCGTGGCGCGAACGGATGACGGCTCGCCCCGCCGTGCGCAAGGTGGCCGGTGCGATGGCGGCGTATCTTGCGTCGATCGGGGAAGCCGTTCCCGGGTTTCTGCGCGAACTTTGGTAGCGGCTTTCGCACGACGGCCGCATGATCGCCCGGCGCGGCGCCGAGCGCCGGAGCGCCGCACGAACGAAGTCTGACGTGTTCCTCTATTCCGTGCCTTGACCTTGAAGTCGACTTAAAGCTTAGAGTGCTTGCTGACGACAGTGAATCAGCAGCGTCGGGTGTCGACTGCCGCGGTCGATCATCGACGAGAGGCGACGAGCATGGACAGGCGATTGACGCAGGTCGGGCTCGGTGCGTCGACGGTCATGCGGCTCGACGTGGTCAAGGATGCGCAACGGGTCCTGAACCTACAGACGCCCCTGAAAACCTTCGATGCCCCCGGAATGCCACGCTGACGATAGGGATGCGCGACGCGCGCGCACGCACCGGAGGAGCCACTCATGCAGCAACCCGCCTACGATCTCGTCGTATTTGGCGCCACCAGTTTTGTCGGGCAGATCCTGTCCCGCTATCTGTCCGACTACCTGCCGGACGCCGGCGAGACGCTGCGCTGGGCGATCGCCGGCCGCTCGGAGGCGAAGCTCACGCAAGTCAGGGAGGCGCTCGGCGCGGCCGGGCAGTCGGTGCCGATCATCGTTGCGGACGCGGCCGACGAAGCGCAGCTTCGGGCGCTGTGCGCGCAAACGCGGGTGGTCGTGTCGACCGTCGGGCCGTACGCCCTTTACGGGGAACCGCTCGTCAGGGTCTGTGCGCAAACCGGCACCGACTACTGCGACCTCACCGGCGAGACGCAGTGGATCAGGCGGATGATCGACCGGTACGAGCCCGCGGCCCGGCAATCGGGCGCGCGCATCGTGCATTGCTGCGGCTTCGATTCGGTGCCGTCGGACATGGGCGTTTTCTTCCTGCAGCAACACGCGCGGCGGCAGTGGGGCATGCCGGCCGGGCAGGTGAAGATGCGCGTCCGCACGCTGAAGGGCGGCGCGTCGGGCGGCACCGTGGCGAGCGTGATCAACGTCGTGCGGGAAGCGGCGGCCGATCCCGCGTTGCGCCGCGAATTGCTCGATCCTTATTCGCTGTGCCCGAAAGGGCATGGCTTTACGGCGCGGCAGCATGCGGTTCGGTCCGCCGAATTCGATCGCGATTGCGATGCGTGGATCGCCCCGCTCGTGATGGCGGCGATCAACGAGCGCGTCGTGCATCGCTCCAATGCGCTGGCCGGCAATGCGTACGGCAGCCGCTTCACCTATGACGAAGCCGTGATGACGGGCGCGGGCCTCAGGGGCCGCCTGACCGCACTGACGATCGTCGCGGGACTCGGCGCGTTCATGGTGGGCGTCCTCGTCAAGCCGGTGCGCAGCCTGATGGAGCGCTTCCTGCTGCCGAAGCCCGGCGAGGGACCGAGCGTCGAGGCCCAGCAGGCCGGCCGCTACGACTTGCGTTTCTTCGGTCGGGCCGACGACGGGCGGATCTTGCGCGTGAAAGTCACCGGCGATCGCGATCCGGGTTACGGGTCGACCGGCAAGATGCTCGGGCAGGCGGCCCTCAGCCTCGCGCTGGATGGCAGCGCCGACGGTGTCAAGCGCGGGCGCGGCGGCGGCTTCTGGACGCCCGCGACGATGTTCGACGAGCGCTATATCGAGCGCCTGGTTCGCCATGCCGGGTTGCGCTTCGAGGTGATCTGAGCGTAATCCACCTGCGATTGAAGAAGCAGGGTAAAGATCGCGCCGCTCACGACGCCCGGTCGCGTTTGCCGGCGCTCGTGCGGGCGGTCGTCTCGTCCAGGATCGTCGCGGCGAATTCGGCGGCGGCCGGCATCCGGGCGTCATGCATCATCACGAATGCCATGTCCGGCAGTGCCGGCAAACCCTCGGCCACGCCCAGCTCGCGGAGCGTGTCGTCGATCGCGCTGCGCGGCACCGGGGCGATCGCGACACCCGCTCGCGCGAAGGCCCGGATGCCGGTCACGCTCGGGCTTTCGCACGCGATCCGGTAGTCCATGCCGGCCAGCGCGAGTGCCTTGATCGCGGCGCCGCGGTAAGGGCACGGATCGGGGAAACATGCGAGCGGCACGTCGCCTTCCGGAAGCGGCTCGTGGCGCGCAAACGCCCAGGCCAGCGGCTCCTGCCACAACGTCGCGCCCTGACCGGCATGCGAGCACCGGCTGCCGATCACGAGATCGAACTCGCCGTTTGCGTACCGTTGGAACAAGCTGTCGCCGATGTCGACCACCAGATCCATCCGCAGGCCGCGCCGCGCGGCGCCATGGCGTCGCATCAGGTCCGGCAGCCAGCCTTCCGCGACATCCTCCGACACGCCGATCCGCAACTTGATGTCGACGGCGTCGCCTTTTCCCAGTTTCGCCCGCGCTTCCTCGCTCAGATTGAGCATCGCGCGTGCATAGCCGAGCAGTGTCTCGCCATGCGCGGTGGGCGTGACGCTGCGCGTATTGCGGACGAACAGGGCGCGGCCGACCTGCTCCTCGAGCCGAACGATCTGCGCGCTGACCGCGGACTGGCTGAGGTTCAGCCGATGACCGGCACCGGTAAAGCTTCGTATGTCGGCGACCGCAACAAACGTATGAAGCAATGCCGTGTCGAGGGGAGGATTCATTGATCATCAATCCAGGTTAATTTGATCAATTAATATCGTTTCCGGATTATAAGCCGACCCGATACGCTGCGAGTCGCAGTGGGCGATCGCGCATCCCGCGCGTCGCCGTCACTCGTCGCAAGGATTGGCTCCATGACACGCGTGCTCTATATCGAAGGCTCCCCCAACAAGGCATATTCGGCGTCCATCGACGTATGCAACGCATTTCTCGATGCGTACCGGCATGCGCATCCCGATCATGACATCCAGAAACTCGATATCTGGGACGTGGCGTTGCCCGAATTCGATGCGGCCGCGCTGGCCGCGAAGTATGCCGGACTGAGCGGCACGGCGCTGACGCCGGAACAGGCGGCGGCGTGGCAGCAGATCGAACGGCTCGCGGCGCCGTTCCACGAAGCGGACAAGTTCCTGTTCGGCGTGCCGCTGTGGAATTTCAGCATTCCGTACAAGCTCAAGCACCTGATCGACGTGATCTCGCAGAAAGACGTGCTGTTCACGTTCGACGGCACGGGTTTCAGCGGCAAGCTGGCCGGCAAGAAGGCGGCGGTCGTGTATGCGCGCGGGCTCAGCTATGAGGCGCCGGGTTCGTTTACGCCGGCCGCCGCGTTCGACCTGCAGCGTCCGTACATGGAAACGTGGCTCAAGTTCGTGGGCGTGACCGACCTCACCGGGATTGTCGTGGAGCGCACGTTGTTTGGCCCGGACGGGAAGATCGATCGCAGTCGCGCGCTCGACGAAGCCCGGACGATCGCGCGCACGTTCTGACGTTGCCGCATGGTCGGCGGTCAGGTCAGCGCCCGCCGCGCGCGATGGCGAGCGCGGCGCCGAATCCCACGAGCAGGCAACCGAAGGTGCGGTCGATCCAGTGGCGCAAGGACAGCAGGCGATCGCGGACGGTCGTCGCCGAAAAGCAGACGGCCACCAGGCTGAACCAGCCGGCATGCGCGACCGCGATGAACGCGCCATAGCCGATCTGTACGATCAGCGGCGTGTCGGGCCGCACGGCCTGCATGAACAGGCTGACGATGAACACCGTGGTTTTGGGGTTCAGCGCGTTGGTCAGGAAACCAGTGCGTAATGCGGCGAGATCGGACAGCGGGGCCGCCGGCGTGTCGGGTTGCCTGGCGTGGGCCTTGGCCATGAGCATCTTGACGCCCAGGTAGACCAGGTAGATCGCGCCGATCAGCTTGATGGCGTTGAAGAGCCACAGCGATTGACGGATCAGCAGCCCGATGCCCAGCAGCGTGTAGCTCACGTGAACCGTGACGCCCAGCCCGATTCCGAGCGCGGTGAGCACGCCGGCGCGGCGCGACAGCATGAGGCTGTTGCGCGTGACCATCGCGAAGTCCGGGCCCGGGCTGATGACGGCCAGCAACGTGATGGTGACTACAACTATCAATTCGGTCATCGCTTTTCCTTTCGGTTGGAGTCTTGATGGCACAATCGTAGCCACCGTATTCCATCAGGAAAAACGATGATTTCTGACGACGATCGTGAGTTTGACTCACAATCGACCCGTGCGAACCTGCCGTCGCTGATGGCGCTGCGCTGTTTCGAGGCGGCGGCGCGTCACGAGAATTTCAGCCGTGCGGCGGACGAGCTGTGCGTGACCCACGGCGCGGTCAGCCGCGCGGTGCGTCTGCTCGAGGAGGATCTCGGCGTGGCGCTTTTTCTGCGGCGCAGTCGTCGCGTATTCCTGACCGATGCAGGACGCAAGCTGGCGCAGGCCGTTCACGACGGCCTCGGCCTGATGCGTCGTGCCACGCAGGAATTGCGTAGCGAGGCTGAGCGTGCCCGGCGGTGGGTACTGTCGTGCGAGCCGACGCTGCTGATGCGCTGGCTGATCCCGCGCTGGCCGGATTTCCAGGCGCGACAGGCGGATGTCGATATCCACCTGGTTGCCGCGGGCGGGCCGTTTTCGTTCGACAGCGGGATCGACATGGCGATTCGCCGCAACGATTTCACGTGGCCGGCGGGGTATCACGCGGAGCCGTTGTTCGCCGAGCAGGTGGGACCGGTTTGTCGACCGGACAAAGCCGGTGCGTGGTTTGCCGCGCGCCGCGGCCAGCGTTCGTTGAAGCAGGAGGCGCCGCTCCTGCATACGCGGACCCGGCCGAATGCGTGGAAGGAGTGGGCGGTGGCGGCCGGTCTGCCGGCCGCGAGCAGGCGCGGGCAGACGTTCGATCATTTCTATTTCAGCCTGCAGGCGGCCGTTGCGGGGCTGGGGGTGGCGATCGGGCCGTGGCATCTCGTGCGCGACGACATCGAAAGCGGTGTGCTGGTCGCGCCGATGGGATTCGTCGAGGATGGCTCGCATTATTGCCTGCTGACGCCGGCGCCGGTGGTGGACGGGAGCGTACCGGGGGCGTTGTTGAGGTGGTTGCGGGCGGTAGTGTGATGGGGGGAGTTGGGGAGCGGAAATGGGCCGTGCGTGGCGAACTCGATCGGGGGTGTCGATCCATTCCGGCCCTGACGGCAGGGTCCGAGGTCAAACGGTCGTTCCGTCTCGTCCCGGAACGCCGGCTGCTCGGCGGGGCTCCAGCGTGCGCGGAAGTGCGACTTCATGCGGAGCAGCCCACCGCACGCGCCAGCCGTCGGGATCGGCCGACATCGATTCGGCTACGCGTATTTGTCGCCGACCGTACTGCGAATCGGATGGGTGTCGTAGACGATGATCATCCGTTCGATGCGCCCCGCGGTGTCGAACTCGAACACGTCGACGCACTCGAAGTGCGCCACCGAGCCGTCTTTCAGCGCCCAGTCGTAGATGAAGTAGCCTGTCGCACGTCGCGCCCCGCTCGTGCTGACGCAGATATCGATCGGTGTAATCTTGCTTGCTCCCGACGCGGCGGCAACCTTGGAAAAGAAGCGCTCTGGGTGCATCCAGCCGAGAAATGGCGAGAAAATCTGCGCGTCCGGCGTAAAGAGCGCGCAGATGGCATCGACATCGCCTCGCTCCAGTTCCCGAAGGTAAGCGCGAACCTGTTCCGTATATAGTGAGGCCGACGTTGAGTCCAAGATTATCCTCCGATCATTCGTTGACAACCCCGTTCATTCGCGTGAACGGGGCATCCGGTAGACGCACGATAGCGACGCACCGATGACTGGACAATCGAAAAATTTGCAAGCCGGGTATGCGGCGCATGCATACCCGCTGGCCGACCTGACGCGGCCCCTGCCGCCGTTGGCGGCGATTCAGTCGTTCGTCGCCGCGGCGCAGCTCGGCAGCGTCAGCAAGGCCGCGGATCACCTGTGCCGTACGCAAGGCGCGGTGAGCCGCCAGATACAGCAACTGGAAACGCATTATCGATGCGCACTCTTCGTGCGCCATGTATCGGGCCTCACGTTGACGGCGGAAGGAAGCGAGCTGCTGACGGTCGCGGTCAACGTGCTCACGCAACTGGTTCAGCACGCGGACGTGCATGCACGGGCGACCTCGGTGCTCACGTTGAAGTTGCCGTCCACGTTCGCCATTCGCTGGCTGCTCCCGCGGCTGCCGGACATTCATCGCGCGATGAGCGGTACGGAACTTCGTATTTCGACATCCGCGGACGATACGCCGGATTTCACGACGCCCGACGTCGATGCCGTCATTGTGCGCGGCACGGGGCAGTGGACCGGCATGGAAGCGGTACCGCTCTTTTCCGAGATGCTCACGCCGATGTGCGCGCCCGCATTGGCCGCATCGCTTCAATCCGTTGCCGACCTTGCGCAGGTCGATTTGCTTCATCCCGGGCCCAGCCACGCGGAGTGGCGATGCTGGCTCGATCATGTCGGGGCGCGCCAGATCGATGCGGGACGCGGACTGGTATTCGATACCCTCGAATTGACGCTCGCGGCATCGGTGGAAGGGCACGGCGTGGCCATCGGCGACCCGCGAATGGCACGAGACCGACTCCGTGCCGGATCGCTGGTGACGCCGTTTGCGGACGTGGTTCCGGACGGCCTGTCCTACTTCCTCGTCTATCCGCCTCAACGTGCGGCACAACCGAAAATTCGCGCCCTCGCCGACACCTTGCTGCGACTTGCGCGAGAAGACTGATTGACAGGCGAGCGTCCGATGCGGCGCGGTAACGGCTGGACTGCAGTGAACATTTCGCGGCGCCTTTCAACCCGCTTCCTTCATCGGAAGGACAATCACGAGGTCGAGCGATGCAACTTCAAACCGGTAACCTGTTCAGTGTCGAAGGGCAACGCGGCGGCGACGAGCGGATCGATCTCCTCGTCAGGGCACAGCACCTGAATGTCGAGCGGATCGTGTCGATGGGACACACGAGCCCCGATGGATTCTGGTATGACGACGCGCGTGCCGAATGGGTCGTCTTGCTGTCGGGCGCGGCCGTGCTCGAATTCGAAGAAGGTTCGACGCGGCACGAGATGCATCCGGGCGACTATGTGCTGATCGAACCGCATTGCCGCCATCGTGTTGCGTGGACGCATGAAGAAACGCAAACCGTCTGGCTTGCGATTTATTACGAACGATGAGGAAGGAATTGGCGTGCGGCGGGCCGAATGAGACAAATGGGTATTAACCCGGAGCGGTCTTTGAATCCCGCCGGTATCGATGCCCCACTCGCCGGACAGCGCGCTGAACCGCGCGCCGGTACGCGCCGAAAATCTTATTCCTGGATCAGGAATCGATTGCGGTTCTTCGCATCCTTGATCCATGCCGGCGCGCGACCGCGGCCCGACCAGGTTGCACCGGTCTTCGGGTCGCGATACTTCGCCTGCACGGGCGCCGCTGCCTGCTTGGCCGGCCGACCACGACGCGTGCCGAAAATGTCCTTTTCGGTAATGCCGTATTCCGCGACCTTGGCACGGATGTCGTCGACGATCGCCTGGAATTCGGCGATGCGCGCGGCTTCGGCCTTTTCGGCCAAAGCGTCCATTTGGGCTTTCAGTTCCTTGTAAGTCGCCATATATCGCTCATCAGGTTGTGTGTTCACATGATAGCGGTTTCAACCGGAAATGATGAAAAAAATCTCGCCGACTACGAATTACGGTGTCGATATCGCGCGCGGGACTGCTTCGAACACCTGATAAGTGTGTCAATTGCGTCATTTTCGGCGGATGGGTGCCTTCGGGACAAGATTCGGGGACTCAATTATTCTTTATCTTTTTTATGAAGGATCGGGGAATTCACGGATGAACAGAGACGATAAGCTGAAACAGATCGCGGCCGATTTCGGATTCGATCCGGACGCGGAAATCAGGATCGGCGGAAAGTACACGCCCGTTCTGGTCGATGGAAGGACGGCCTATATCTCAGGCCAGATTCCGCGAATCGGGGAAGTCGTGCATTTCGTCGGTATCGTCGGCGAATCCGTTTCGCTGGACGACGGCCGCCGTGCGGCCGGCATATCGGCGCTGCGTGCGCTGTCGTTGATTCGCAAGCATTGCGGCACGCTCGATGCGATCGCGACGGTGCCGCGCATCACCGTTTATCTGCGCAGTGCACCCGGCTTCACGATGCAAAGCGAAGTGGCCGACGGCGCGTCCGACGTCCTGTACGCCGTGCTCGGCGATGCCGGCGTCCACACGCGTTCGTCGGTCGGCGTGGTGCAGTTGCCCAAAGGCGCGGCGGTGGAAGCCGATTTCATTTTCGGGCTGAACCGCGACGACGCCACACGCTGATCGCCCGCCGGTCCAACGATGGGGCAACCTTGTGCGTCAGCGTGGCATCGTCCGCGAGCGTGCGGCGTCGGGGGTCATGCCGGTCCATTCGTTGAACGCGCGGAAGAACGAGTTCGGATCCTGGTAGCCGAGCAGGAACGCGATCTGGCTGTAGGGGAGTTCCGAGCGATCGAGGTAGTGCCACGCGAGCTTCTCGCGGACATCGGCCAGGATGGTCTTGAAGGTCGCGCCGTCGTCGCCGAGCCGGCGTTGCAGCGTGCGCTTGCTGATCGCAAGCGTCCGTGCGACGTCGTCCGCGGTGGCGAGGCCGCCCGGGATCAATTCGAGCAGTGCCGCGCGCACGCGTTCGACGATACCCGCGCCCGCCGACAGCGCGTCGAGGCGGCGGCGCAGATCGGGTTCGAAGATTGCCCACATCGCATGGTTGGCCGTCACGAACGGACGCCGCGCGTCCTGCAGCGCGAAGCTCACGGCGGGCGCGTCGCCGTATTGCGGTGCCACGCCGAAAAAACGCGCATAGCCGGGATGCGGCGCGAGGCCGCGCGGCAGCGTGACGGCGCGGGCGGGCAATGCGGTGCGGGTTGCCAGCCGCGCCAGCTTCACGAAGAAGCCCAGTTCGGCCGCGAGCAGCATGCCGGGCGGCGGCACCTCGCGTTCGAGGAAGTCGACGGCGAGCACGAGCGCGTCGGCATCGTGCGTGACGTGCACGCGCATCGGGCCGATCAGCGGCTTGAACTGGCCGATGCGCCGGATGGCGACCTCCAGGTCCGGACTGCACAGCGCGGCGAACAACAGCGGGTCGAAGGCCTCGACGGAGAGCAGGTCGAGGAGGCGCAGCGCGACGGCCGGCACGCCGGCCAGCTCCTCCACCGCCTGCCACATGCGGAAGTACTCGCGGGTGGTCAGCCCGTTCCCGGGCCGCGCGAACAGATCGGCGGGCAATTGCGCGCGCCGCAGCAGTTCGTCGGTACGCAGGCCGAGGTCGGCCATCACGATCTGGTAGCCCGGTAAAATCGCGAAGCGGTTCATCGCCGCAATTGCCCGGTTTCGACGAACTGCTGAAAGAAGTCGTTCATCGACTCGGCGAGCGGGCGATAGCGCAGGCCGAGTTCGTTGCGACTGCGGCTGTTGTCGCCGCGCCAGGGAAGCCCGACGTTGCGCGCGATCACGCGGCGCGTCACGCCTTTGTTCGCGAGCGGACCGACCAGCCACACGAGCCATTTGGGCAGGATGCGCCGCGGAATCGGGTAGTCGGCGCCATACCGCTCGAGCAGCGTGGCGGCCATCGCCGGCAGGCTGGTATCGTGACCGGACACGATGTAGCGGCCGTTGGCGCTCGCCAGAAACGCGGCCCGGACGTGCGCATCGGCGACGTCGCGCACGTCGACCGCGCCCAGGCCGAGATTCGGCACGCCCGCTTTCATCGTGCCGTTGCCCATCTGCCGCACGATCTCGAAGCTTTCCGACGTGGCGTACGGATTGATGCCGGGGCCGATCACGAGCGACGGATTGATGGTCACGAGATCCCAGCGGTGCTGCGCGCCGGCGATTTTCCACGCTTCGCGCTCCGCCACGGTCTTCGAATACGAATACGGCTGATGGGCGAGCGACGAGCTGGTGTTCCAGATCGCCTCGGTGAACACGCCGTTCGGCGTCGCGGCGAGATCGGCGTTGTCGCCGTAGATCGCCGCGCAGCTGCTGGTCAGCACGACGCGCCGCACCGACGGTGTGCGGTTGGCCGTTTCGAGCACGTTGCGCGTGCCGAGCAGCGCCGGATCGACGAGTTCCTTCTGCGGGTCGCGAACGGTGACCGTGAACGGCGACGCGGTGTGGAACACGATGCCGCAACCGGCCATCGCAGCCGCGTACGAGCCGGGTTCGAGCAGATCGGCGCGGAAAAAACGGATCGTGCCGGGTGTGCCCGCCGCGATGCGCTGGAGGTGCTTCAGCTTGTCCGGGCTGTCGGGGTCGCGGACGGCCGCGTGGACTGTCAGGCCGGCCTCGAGAAGCCGTTGCACGAGCCGGCCCGCGACGTATCCGGTGGCGCCGGTCACCATCACGGGGAGGTCGGTATCGATATTCATGGGCGTGGGTTCCGTGGCAGAGGCGATGCGTCATGATGCCGCCTTTTACGCGCCAATTCACTTGCAAAGCGCGCCAATCGACATGCAAGGTGCGACAGGCGGCGCGTGCCCGCTGCCCGCGTCGACATGGACAGTGGCGCGCTGGACCGGCTCCATGCGCTGTCTGACGTGCCGCCGGCTCCACGACGGACGGTCGCCGATCGCCGTCGCGGACGGCCCGCGGCAGACCTGGCATCAGGCGTTGCGGACGCAACCGGTGCCCGGAACCTGACATGCCGCGACGGTGCAAGGCAAACGCGTCCGAATTGCGGGCCGCATCGCGCCTGAACCCCGATCCGGTCGAATTCGCACCGCCGTCTTATCGGCGGGAGGTGCCCCGCCTCCGGCATTTCCGTAACCCGTCGCGCAAACGATATCGGCCGGCATCCCCATTTTTGGGGATGCCGGCGCGGGCCGGTGCGCCTACGATTGACGACAGTGCACCGGGGAGCGGATGTAACGAAAACAAACGAGCAGGCCTGCCATTCCGTGTCGATTGCATGCGATCGTCCGCGCGGTTGAACGACACGGCCGTTGCATGCGACGACGCACGGCGTGGGCGGTGCATCGTTGGCATCGCGGCACGATGGCGTTGACGACGGAAGGCCTGATGTCGTATTTCGGGGAATGGCAATCAATATGCTGGCAAGAGACTACGTGGAACGAGAGCTTTCTCACATCCAGAGAATGGTGGCTCTCCTGGACAGCGATGCGATCGCTGACGACGTATCGATGTCGGGCGCGGCGCGCGTCAGGCATCCGAGCTACTGGCGCGGGCGCATCGAGGAACTGCTGTCGGCGCCCGACGTGCCGCGTCACGTCAGGAAGCTCAGCGAAGCCGTGCTCGCGAAGATCGACGAACTGGAATCGCGGCTCGCGACGATGAAGTAAGCACCCCATTGCTTATTCGCGCGCCATCACGTCGAGCAGCGCCGCGCGAAACGCAGCCATCTCCAGAGCGGTGCCGATCGAGACGCGCAGGTACTCGGGCGGCCCGGACTCGCGAATCAGGACACCGTGACGCAGGAGTCCGCTCCAGATCCGGTGGCGATCCGCAAACTTGCCGAACATCACGAAGTTCGCGTCCGAATCGGCGACCGCGAGGCCCCGGCCGCGCAGCCAGCACACGGTCGCGTCGCGTTCGACCTTGATCGCGTCGACCTGCGACAGCATTTCGTCACGCGCGGCGAGCGCCGCGCAGGCCGCCGCCTGCGTCAACGCGGACAGGTGATACGGCAGGCGAACCCGCTTCAGCGCGTCCACGATCGCCGGCGCGCATGCGCAATACCCGATGCGGCCCCCCGCGAACTTGAATGCCTTGCTCAACGTACGCGTCACGATCAGCCGCGGATGGTCGGGCAGCAGCGTCACCGCGCTGCGGACGCCGTGACGACGGAATTCCGCATACGCTTCGTCGACGACGACCACACCCGGCGCGAGGTCGAGAATCGCGCGGATGTCGTCGATCGGCAGCGCGGTTCCCGTCGGGTTGTTCGGTGACGTGAGCAGGATCACGCTCGGCCGGTGTTCGCGGATGCCGTCGAGCGCCCGATCGAGGTCCAGCGAGAAATCCTCGTCGCGCGGCAACGTGTGCAGGCGCGTGAAGGTCGTCCGGCAGTATTCGTCATACATCGGATACGCGGGCGTAAAGGCCAGCACCGAGCGCCCCGGGCCGCCGAATGCCTGCAGGATCTGCTGGATCACCTCGTTCGACCCGTTGGCCGCCCAGACGCGGTTCGCGTCGACCGGCACGCCGGTGTCGTGCGTCAGGTAGGCAGCGAGATGCGATCGCAGTTCGGCGAAGTCGCGATCGGGATAGCGGTTCGCGTCGCGCGCCGCATCGGCCACCGCGGTCGCGATGCGTTCGACGAGCGCCGGCGATGGCGGATACGGATTCTCGTTGACGTTCAGGCGGACCGGCACGTCGAGCTGCGGCGCGCCGTACGCATGCCGCAACGTCAGATCGTCCCGCAGCGGCAAATCCGACAGGGCAATGTCTTTCCACGGTTGTTGCATTGAAAACACTCCGGACGTTATCGATGGGGCGGCGCAGCGGGCTTTTTCGGCGGCAAAAAACAAAAAAGGCGCCGGAGGCGCCTTGGTTGTCGTGTTGACCGGGGAGCTACCCGATCGATGACTGGATGCGAAACGACCCACGGCGCAATGGAGGGCGGCCGTGGTGATGGTGCAGCGAGGACGTGGCGTTTCGGATCGTCATGCGCTGCATCATGGCATACCCTGATCCGGATGAAAAGCCGGCCGCGGCGCGGTTCGTGCCGGCGTCGGCCGCGCTGTCTTGCCAGGATTGCCAATACATCAGACGAGAAACGGTAATAAACGTGGTATTTCAGACCAAACGTACCCGGTTAATTTGAACGATCTCGTTCATTGAGTAAGATGCGCTGAAGACGTTCGACAGAAACGCACGGCGCGGGGTAGCCAGATGCAACTGAACGGATTGATTCAATCGGCGTGGATCGACGACATCTACGCGGCGGCACTGGGCGATCAACGATGGGAAGCGGTGCTGGACGGGCTGCGATCGTCGGTCGGTGTGCGCATGGCCACGCTGCTGTCGTTCGACGACAAGGCGAGGGTGCCGGCGATCGAGCAGGCGGCCGGCGACGACGCGTCGTGGGTCGCCGCGTGCTACCACAGCTACAACACCGAGTTCTACCTGTACGACCCGGTCGTGCCGATCGCCGCGGACTGGCCGACGGGGCGCTGGTTCGAGGACGTCAAGCACCTGTCCGCGCACCAGCGCGCGCACAGCGTGTTCTATCAGGAATTCATGCACCCGTTCGGGCTCGGCAGCATCTCGGGCCTGTACATCCATCGCGGCGAAGGCTCGGGCGCGTTCCTCAGCGTGCAGGGCGGCCCCGAATCGCAGGGGCTGTCCGACGATCAGCGCCGCATGATCGAAATCATGGGCGCGCACATCAGCCGCGCGCTGCGGATTCAGGCGCGCATCGGCGAACTCGAAGCGCGCGTGGCCGCCGCGGAATCGGCGCTCGACGCGATTCCGGTGCCGGTGTTCCTGCTCGGCGCGCGGCGCGAACTGCGCTACACGAACCGTGCGGCCGATCAACTGATCGCCGCCGAACCGGCGCTGCGGGTCGTGAATGGGCGTTTCGCGCCGGAAGGATGCGTCGACGACGCGCAATGGCGGCATGCGTTCGCGCGCGGCGGGCTGCTGCTGCGGCGGACGACGGGCGAGCCGCTGCCGCTGGCGTTGATCCCCGTTCCCGAACAGTCGCACCTCGCGCGCGAACGGCCGGGCGTGACGGCATTGATGACCGCCGCGGACCTGCGCTCGCCGTCGGCGCGCGCGCAGCGATTGCGCGTGTTCTACGGGCTGTCGTCGGCCGAAGCCGACCTCGCGGTGCTGCTGTGCTGCGACGGGCGCTCGCCGCAGGAATGCGCGGCGCTGCGCGGCGTGTCGATCGGTACGGTCCGCGCGCAGATCAAGTCGATCTACACGAAGACGGACGTGGCGCGCGCGGCGCAGCTGACGTCGCTGGTCATGCAGACGTGACGATGCGTGACGGCCGGCCCGACCCTGCGGTGCGCGGCAGGCCGTCGCGTCCGGCCGGATTCACTCGAGCCCGCCTTGGCACAGGTATTTGATCGACAGGTAATCGTCGAGGCCGTAGCGCGAGCCTTCGCGGCCGTAGCCCGATTCCTTCACCCCGCCGAACGGCGCGGCCTCGCTCGCGAGCGCGCCTTCGTTGATGCCGACGATGCCCGTTTCGAGCCGTGCCGACACGCGCGCGATGCGCCGCACGTCCTGCGTGTAGAAATACGCGGCGAGCCCGAACGGCGTATCGTTCGCTGCGCCGACGGCCTCGTCCTCGGTATCGAAGCGGAACAGCGCCGCGATCGGGCCGAACGTTTCCTCGCAGTTCAGTTGCATGTCGGCGGTCGCGTCGGCGAGCACCGTCGGGGCGTAGAAGTTCGGGCCGAGTTCGGCCAGACGCTTGCCGCCGGCGAGCACGCGCGCACCGCGTTCGACAGCGTCGCCGACGTGGCGGGCGATCTTGTCGACCGCGCGCGCGTTGATCATCGGGCCGATCTGCGCGGCCGGGTCGGTTGCCGGCGCGACCTTCAGCGCGGCGACGCGTGCCGCGAGCTTCGCGGCGAACGCGTCGTAGACGCCGCGCTGCACATACACGCGATTCGGCGACACGCAGGTCTGGCCGCCGTTGCGGAACTTGGACGCCATCAGCCCGTCGACCGCGCTATCGAGCTCGGCATCGTCGAACACGATGAACGGCGCATTGCCGCCGAGCTCCAGCGACAGCTTCTTCAGCGTCGCCGCCGATTCGCGTGCGAGCAGCTTGCCGACGGGTGTCGATCCGGTGAACGTGATCTTGCGCACGCGGCCGTCCGCGAGCCAGTCGGCCACGGCAGCGACCCCGCGCTCGCGCGAGGCGGCGATCAGGTTCAGCACGCCGGGCGGCACGCCGGCTTCCTGCGCGAGGAAGGCGAGCGCGAGCGCGGTCAGCGGCGTGTCTTCCGCCGGCTTCGCGACGACCGTGCAGCCGGCCGCGAGGGCGGGCGCGATCTTGCGCGCGATCATCGCGAGCGGGAAATTCCACGGCGTGATCGCGGCGACGATGCCGATCGGTTCCTTGACCGCGCTCAGCCGTTTGCCGCGCTGCTGCTGCGGAATCAGGTCGCCGTACGTGCGCGTCGCTTCCTCGGCAAACCACAGCACGTACGACGCGCCGTAGGCGACTTCGCCGCGCGCTTCGGCGAGCGGCTTGCCCTGTTCGCGCGACATCAGCTTCGCGAGATCGTCGGTGTGCGCGATGATCGCCGCGTGCCACGCGCGCAGGATCGCGGCGCGTTCGCGAGCGGGCGTCGCGCGCCATGCGGGCAGCGCGCGTGCCGCCGCGTCGGTCGCGGCGCGCGCGTCGGCGGCTCCGCTGTCGGGTGCGTGGGCAACGGTCTCGAGCGTCGCCGGATCGGTGACGTCGAAGCGCGCGCCGTCGAGCGCATCGCGCCAGGTACCGTCGATCAGGTTGGCGGTACGCAGCAGTTCGGTTCGGGACAGCGTAAGCGGCATGACAGGTCCTTGGATGAAGCGGTTCGGCGGCGGCGCGGGCGCGCGACTACCCCGCGCGGACAGCACGCTGCCGCGTTCGAGGCAGGCGGGCACCGTGCGTCAGTGCCGGTCGCCGAACAGCGATTCGAGCGGATAGTGCCGTTTGACGAACGGCGACTTGATGATCACGTAACTGAAATACTTTTCGATGCCGATGTTCTGCTCGAGCAGCCCCTCGACGATCGTCTGGTAATGGCTCACGCTGCGCGTGATGAACTTCAGCAGGTAGTCGTAGCCGCCGCTCGCGAGATGGCACTCGACGATCTCGTCGACGTTGCGGATCGCCGCGACGAAGCGGTCGAAGTCCTCGCGCCGGTGGTCGGCCAGCGTGACCTCGGTGAACACGACCTGCACGTCGCCGAGTTTCTCGAGCTGGATGTGCGCGCCGTAGCCGCCGATGTAGCCGGCCTTCTCGAGCCGCTTCACGCGGATCAGGCAAGGACTGGGCGACAGCCCGACCGCATCGGCCAGCTCGACGTTGGTCATGCGGCCGCGCTTCTGCAACTGGGAGAGGATGCGCAGGTCGATGCGATCCAGCTTGCTGTCCGTCATGTTCACGTGAGAGGCGAAAAAATGGAATGTCCGGTTACTTTAGAGTCGAACGAGGGCCGCCACAAGCCCGGCTTTCCCTTGACCGGTCAGGCCGGCTGCGCGTGCGCGGCGTCGAGCGCGCGCTGCACGCCGGCATCGCCCAGCACGTCGTCGAGCGTCTTGCGCACGCGTTCGAACAACAGGTCGAACTCGCCCGCGGTGAAGCTCAGCGCCGGCGCGAAGCCGAGCACGCCGTCGCCGAACGCGCGGAACACCACGCCGTTCGCGTAAGCGGCCGCCGCGATCTTGTCGGGCACGTTCAGCGCCGGGTCGAAGCGCGTCTTGCGGGCCTTGTCGGTCACCAGTTCGAGCGCACCGAGCAGGCCGACGGAACGCGCATCGCCGACGAGCGGATGCGCGCGCAGCGCGTCGAGGCCCGCCGCGAAGCGCGGCGCCAGCGCCTGGCCGTTCGCGAGCAGCCCGCCTTCGTGATAGAGCTTCAGCACCTCGAGGCCGATCGCCGCGCTGACCGGATGCGCGGAATACGTATGGCCGTGGCCGACCACGGCCGATTCGGCGCGGCTGCCCGCGATCCCTTCATAGATTTCATCGGACATCAGCACCGCGCCCATCGGCGCATAACCGGCGGTCAGTCCCTTCGCGACGGTCATCAGGTCCGGATCGACCTGTTCGGTCTCGCACGCGAACAGCGGCCCCGTGCGGCCGAAGCCGGTGATCACCTCGTCGGCGACGAACAGGATGCCGAGGCGACGGCAGGCGTCGCGCATCGCCTTCAGCCAGCCGGCCGGCGGCACGATCACGCCGCCGGAACCCTGCACGGGCTCGCAGAAGAAGGCGGCCACGTTGTCCGCGCCGAGTTCGGCGACCTTCGCTTCGAGCGCGGCGACCGACGCGGCGATCAGCGCCTGCGGATCGTCGCCGAGCGGATGGCGATACGGGTAGGGCGACGGGATGTGATGCTGGTCCGCGCGCGGCAGGTCGAAGTGACGGTGGAACGCCGGCAGCGCGGTGAGGCCGGCGCCGATCGACGACGAGCCGTGATAACCGCGCTCGAGCGCGATCATCTGCTTTTTCGACGGACGGCCGGTCGCGTTGAAATAGTGCGTGATGAAGCGCACTGCGGAGTCGACCGCATCCGAGCCGCCGAGCGTGAAGTACACGTGGTTCAGCGACGGCGGCGCGAGCGCGGCGAGCCGTTCGGCCAGCTCGATCGCCGGCTGCGAGCCGAAATGGAAATAGCCGGTCGCGTAGGGCAGCTTCGCCATCTGGTCGGCGGCCGCTTTCACGATGCTGTCGCGGCCGTAGCCGACGTTCACGCACCACAGGCCCGAGAACGCGTCGAGCAGCGTGTGGCCGTCGGCGTCGCGCAGGAACACGCCGTCCGCGGATTCGAGCACGGTGGCGCCGCGCGCCTCGTGTGCGCGATAGTTGACGACGGGGTGGATCAGATGCTGACGATCGGCTTCGATCAGCGCAGCGTGGTCGGCGTGGTTCATGGCAGGGCAGGACTCTCGTCAGGTGTCAGCGGTGAGTTCATGCTACCGGGCGAACGATCCGCATGCGCTTTCAATTTGCGCCCCGAAACGTATGGGCGCGGCGTTTGCACGGGGCGCTTCGGCATTTTCTGCTGCGCGCCCCGCCGTGCCGGACGCGTGCGTCAGTAGCCGCGTGTGCGGTCGACGATGCCGATCATCGGTTGTCCTGCACGATGGCGCGCGAGATTCGCGAGCACGGCGTCCACGGCGGTGTCGGGCCGCGTGGCGCTCGCGATGTGCGGCGTGATCCGGATGCGCGGATGCGCCCAGAACGGATGACCGGCCGGCAACGGTTCGGGGTCGGTTACATCGAGGATCGCGCTGTCGAGCCGGCCGCTGTCGAGCGCGGCGAGCAGCGCGGCCGCATCGAGCTGCGGCCCGCGCCCGACCTGCACGAGCGACGCGCCGGCCGGCAGCGCATCGAACACGCGTGTGCCGAGCAGCCCGCGCGTGCCGTCGGTCAGCGGCAGCAGGCAGATCAGGATGTCGGTGCGGGCGAGGAACGGTTCGAGCGCGTCGTCGCCGGCGTAGCACGCGATGCCGTCGAGCGTGCGCGGCGTGCGGCTCCAGCCCGCGCACGGGAAGCCGAAGCGCCGGAGCATGTCGAGCACCGCCTGGCCGAGCGTGCCGAGCCCGAGGACGCCGATCCGCGTCGACGCGGCGGCGCGCACCGGTTTCTCGTGCCACACCTGCGCGCGTTGTTGCGCCGCGTAGTCGAACAGGTCGCGGTGAATCGTCAGCACCGCCTGCGTCACGTATTCGACCATGCCCTCGACGATGCCCGGCTCGATCATCCGCACGACGGGGATGTGCGGCGGCACGCGCGACAGGTCGAACTGATCGATGCCGGCCCCGACCGAGAACACGACCTCGAGATTCGGGAGCAGCGCGGCCGGATCGTCCGGCGGCTGCCACGCGGCGAGATAGCGGACCGCCTCCGGGTCGCCGATGTCCGGCCAGATCCGGAACGCGAGATCGGGTGCGCGCTGCGCGAAGCGCTGTGCCCATTGCGCGCCGCGCACCGGGTCGGCCTTGTACAGGAAGCTCATCTTCGTTCCGCTCAGCCGAGTGCCTGGTTCACGATCGCGTACGCGCGCAGCGCCGGATCGCGCTCGGGCGCGGCGCCGCGTGCCATCGCGACGACGGTATCGACGCGCGGCAGCCCGAGCCCCTGCAGCCAGTCGGACAGCCCGCTGTCGCCCGGCACGTCGAGCCGCACGAACATGCCCTCGTGCAGGGCGAGCCAGTGACTGATCAGCGCCTGCGCGCGCTGCGCGTCCGGTGCGACCACCGGGCCGATCGCGTGGCCGCGGCCGAAGCGGCGGAACAGCGCGAAGCCGAGCAGCTCGCCGTCGCGATCGAGCGCGATGCCGTTCGCGACGTCGAGCAGCGCGCCGATCACTTCGTCGCGCTGATAGCCCGCGGCGCGCGACGCGAGCGCGGCAAGGCGCGGGCCGTCGTTCGCGCCGATCGGCCGCAGGCGCTCGCCGGGCGGCAGCGATATCAGCGGCGGCTGGAAGGCGGCGCCCTGGTGTTGATCGATCGTGCCGATCGCTTCGAACCCGAATTTCGCGTACAGCGGCTCGCCGGCCGGCGTCGCGTGCAGGAACACGGTCCGCGGGCCGAAGCTGTCGACCAGGCGGGCGAGCAACTCGCGCCCGATGCCGCGGCCCTGGCGCTCGGGCGACACGATGACCATGCCGAGCGACGCGTGCGATTCGCCGAAGCGCCAGCCGAGCGCGGTGCCGACGACGCCGGTTTCGTCTTCGGCGACGAAGCCGCCGCCGAGCTGGAACACGAAGCGCCAGTCGTCGAGCCGGTGCGGCCACTTGACGGCTTCCGACAGCCGGTGCGCGGCGGGCAGGTCGGTTTCGGCGAACGGGCGATAGGTAAGCGTGCTGGAAGGATTGAGGTCGGACACGCCGGACTCCGGAGGGGTGGGAATGACGCATCACTGTGCCAGCGAGGCCGCGGGGCGGATAGGACGATTCGCCTGTTTTCCGGCGGCGGCGGGCGCGCCCGCGAATTCGATGCAAACCGGCTCGATCGGCGCGAACGAACGCCCGGATCGTGCTGGCGAGACGGGTCAATCCGGCCACGCGTGCTGTGGAATACCACTACGATCAATGGCACGGCGGCACTGCCGCCTGCCGAAGGGCCGCATCGGCAGACGGGCCCGCCGCGGTAGCGCGGCGCCCATCGGCGCCCGCCGCCCGCGCCGCGCCCGATCGTGCCGCAGATCGTGCTGCATGTGGCGGGCAACACGCGGCGATTCTGCGTTTTGAGCGGCGCCGAACGATGCGCGGACGACTTTTTGCCCTGATTCAATTTCGTTAAATCCAGCCCGTCCCCGGCCCTGCCGGGGCTTCACACCGACAGGACGTCACCATGATCCAGTTTGAACCGAAGTACATCACCTTCGACTGCTACGGCACGCTGACCCATTTCCGGATGGCCGAGACGGCGCGCGAAATCTATGCGGACCGGCTGTCGCCGGCCGCGATGGAGGCATTCGTGCGCGCGTTCGCCGCCTATCGGCTCGACGAGGTGCTCGGCGCGTGGAAGCCGTACCGCGACGTCGTCGTCAACGCGGTCCGCCGCACCTGCGCGCGGCTCGGCGTGAAGTTCGACGAGGCCGAGGCCGAGCTTTTCTATCATGCGGTGCCGACGTGGGGCCCGCATCCGGACGTGCCGGCCGGGCTGTCGCGGCTGGCGTCGAAGTACAAGCTGGTGATCCTGTCGAATGCGATGGACGAGCAGATCATGAGCAACGTCGACAAGCTGGGCGCGCCGTTCCACGCCGTGTTCACCGCGCAGCAGGCGCAATCGTACAAGCCGCGGATGCAGGGCTTCGAATACATGTTCGACAAGCTCGGCTGCAAGCCCGAGGACGTGCTGCACGTGTCGTCGAGCCTGCGCTACGACCTCATGACGGCCGAGGATCTCGGCATCAAGCACAAGGCATTCGTGAACCGCGGCCACGAGCCGGGCACGCCGTTCTACAACTATTACGAAGTGTCGGACATCGGTCAGCTCGCGACGCAACTCGGGCTGTAAGCCGGCCGCGCCGGCCGATTCGTCGAGCGCAGGGGCGCGGCCGTGATGCCGTCGCGTCCCGGCGCGTTCGGTCAGCGCACGAAATGAGGGTAATTACCGATATTGAGTCGTTCAAGGCGGGGCCGCCCGGGCCGATATATGTACCGAACGGTTAATATTTCGAGGCCCCCGCATGAAGTTGTCCACCAAACTGCTGATGCTCGTCGCCGCGGCGCTGCTCGGCGTCGTCCTGCTGGCCGCGTTGTCGCTGCACACGCTGCGCGACGCGCTGATCGACAGCCGCCGCGAAGAGGTCGTCATTCTGCTGACCAAGGCCGAGCATCTGGTCGATTCGTATCGCGCGATGCAGACGAGCGGCACGCTCACGCAGGAGCAGGCGCAGCAGCAGGCCAAGGCCGCGCTGGCGGCGCTCAACGCGAATTCGAAGAGCTACTTCTGGGTCACGACGTCCGACGGCGTCAACCTCGTGCACCCGAACGCGAAATTCATCGGCACGCGCGCGAAAGGCAACCGCACGACCAGCGGCATGACCGACAGCGAGGCGTACCGCGCGGGGATGGCGCAGGCGCATTTCGCGCTCGTCGACGTGCTGGTCAAGCGCAGCCCCGACGCGGACCTGGAGCCGAAGCTGCAGGGCGTGGTCGCGATTCCGGACTGGAACTGGTGGATCGGCACGGGATTTTTCTACGACGACATCAACGCGGCGTTTGCCCGGCTCGCGATGGTGCTGGGCGCCGTCGCGCTCGTCATCGCCGCGGCGCTCGCGGCCATCGCATGGGGCGTGCTGCGCAGCGTCAGGCGCACGCTGGGCGGGGAACCCGCGCATGCGACGCAGATCGCCGCCCGCATCGCCGCCGGCGAACTGGACGTGCAGTTCGATACGGCGCACGCCGCGCCCGGCAGCCTGCTCGTCGCGCTGGGCGACATGAAGGCGCGGCTGACCGACACCATCGCCGAGATCCAGACCACGACCCACTCGATCGCCACCGGCACCGGCGAGATCGCGCAAGGCAACCTGGATCTGTCGCAGCGCACGGAGCAGCAGGCCGCGTCGCTGCAGGAAACGGCGGCGAGCATGGAGCAGATCACGTCCACGGTCAAACAGAACGCCGACAACGCGCGCCAGGCGAATGCGCTCGTGGCCCAGGCCAAGGATGCGACCGAGCTTGGCGGCGCCGCCGTGCACGCGGTCGTCGAAACGATGCGGCAGATTTCGGACGGATCGGTGCGGATCGCCGACATTACCGTCGTCATCGAAAGCATCGCATTCCAGACCAACATTCTCGCGCTCAACGCCGCGGTGGAAGCCGCGCGGGCCGGCGAGGAGGGGCGGGGGTTCGCCGTCGTCGCATCGGAAGTCCGCTCGCTCGCGCAGCGCAGCGCGGCGGCCGCGAAGGACATCAAGGGATTGATCGACGCGTCGGTCGAGCGGGCCGGCAGCGGCAGCCGGCTCGTCGAGACGGCCGGCGAGCGTATGACCGAGATCGTCCGGTCGATCGACCGGGTGGCGGACATCATGGGCGAGATTTCCGCGGCATCGGCGGAGCAAAGCACCGGCATCGAACAAATCGGGCTGGCAGTCGCGCAAATGGATGAAGTCACCCAGCAGAACGCCGCGCTCGTCGAGCAGGCAGCGGCCGCCGCCTCGTCGCTGGACGAGCAGGCGGCGCGCTTGCGGGCCGCCGTATCGGTATTCCGGCTCGCTGCGTGACGGCTTCGCGCCGTCCGCTCGCGGGGGCGCATCATCCTGCCGCCTGGGCGCCGTGCCGGCGCCCGCCCGGCGAGCGCGCCGACATGCCCGGTGACGCATGCATCGCCGCTCGCGGCCGCGGCGCCTGACGGCTGCACGGGCCCGGTTTCCGGGCAGTCGCGTCATCTTCCCGTCTTCCCGCCAAGCCGTTCCGATCGAGCGGCATTCTTCCGAACTTTCCTGCGCGACGTCCCGTCGCGATCCCCATCGTCGCCGCTCGTGCGTGCGGCGATCCGCCGCAACGTGCCGCTCGTTTCGACCGTCTTGGGCACGCACACACACATTCGACACAAACGTGCGGTTTGCGTGAGTCAAACGCGCGCCGGATGCCGAACGGGCAATTTTGTCGGCGCAATCTGCGGCGGCTGCGGCCTTACGATTTCCTGTATCGACACGGGTCGGGCAGCCGCCGCGACACGCCGCCGGGCGCACGACGACACATGCGCGCACGCAGCAATTCATGCTGCGCGGGCGGCTCAAAACGGTCGATTCGTATCGTGCGGGCCGCCCGAATCGCGACAAACCGCATTTTGGCGATGCTTAAATGAACTGCATGTGTACAACGTCGCGCCCGCCACCAGCAAGCGGGCGCGGCGGGATTGAACAACCACGCTGGACCCTTGGACCCACTTCCCACAGTCAGGAGCAGTTCGGATGAGCGACGATATCGACAATGACGGCAAGGGCGGCTTCACGCGCCGCGACATGATGCGGGTCATGGCGGCGAGCGGCATGATGGCCGTCGGCGGCGGCGGGCTGCTGATGGATGCGCAGTCGGCATTCGCCGCGCCCGCGCCGAAGCGCGGCGGCAAGATCCGGGTCGCGAACGAAGCCGGCTCGACGGCCGATACGCTCGATCCGGCCAAGGGCTCGACGGGCGCGGACTACACCCGTTTCTTCATGTTCTACAGCGGTCTCACGCAGCTCGATGCGAGCCTCACGCCGCAGATGAACCTCGCCGAGTCGCTGCAGACGACCGATGCGAAGACGTGGATCATCAAGCTGCGCAAGGGCGTCACGTTCCACGACGGCAAGCCCGTCGGCCCGGCCGACGTGGTGTTTTCGCTGATGCGCCACAAGAACCCGGCCACCGCGTCGAAGGTCAAGCCGCTCGCCGAACAGTTCGCGGATGCGAAGGCGACCGGCCCCGACGAAGTCACGCTGACGCTCGTGAGCGCGAACGCCGATCTGCCGGTGATCCTCGCGACGCCGCAGCTCGTGATCGTCAAGGACGGCACGACCGACTTCAGCACCGGTATCGGCTGCGGCCCGTACAAGCTGAAGTCGTTCAAGCCGGGCGTGGCGACCATCGGCGTGCGCAACGACAGCTACTTCAAGCCGGGCAGGCCGTATCTCGACGAGATCGAGCTGATCGGCATCGGCGACAGCGCTGCGCGCCTGAACGCGCTGCTGTCGGGCGACGTGCACCTGATCAACGCGATCGATCCGCGCTCGACGCAGCGGGTCTCGTCGACGCCGGGCTACGCGCTGAAGGAAACCAAGTCGGGCCTCTATACCGACCTGATCATGCGCAGCGACAACCCGATCGTCTCGAATCCCGATTTCGTCGAAGGGATGAAGTACCTGTTCGATCGCGAGCAGATCCGCACGGCGGTGTTCCGCGGCTACTCGGTGATCGGCAACGACCAGCCGATCCCGCCGGGGCATCGCTACTTCAACGCGTCGCTGCCGCAGCGGGCGCACGATCCGGACAAGGCGAAATTCCTGCTCCAGAAGGCGGGCGCGCTCGGCACCACGCTGCCGCCGATCTATGCGACGTCCGACGCGAACGGGTCGATCGAAATGGCCGTGCTGCTGCAGCAGGCCGGCCAGAAGATCGGGCTGAACCTGCAGGTCAACCGCGCGTCGCCCGACGGCTACTGGTCGAACCACTGGATGAAGCACCCGCTCACGTTCGGCAACATCAACCCGCGTTCGAGCGCCGACGTGCTGTTCACGCAGTTCTTCAAGTCGGATGCGCCGTGGAACGAATCGGGCTGGAAGAACGCGAAGTTCGACCAGTTGCTGCTCGCCGCGCGTTCGGAAACCGACGACGCGAAGCGCAAGCAGATGTACGGCGACATGCAGGTGATCGTGGCGCAGCAGGGTCGGGTCGGCATTCCGGCGTTCATCAGCTTCCTCGACGGGTACGACAAGCGGCTCGCGGGCCTCGGTTCGATCCCGACCGGCGGGATGATGGGCTTCATGTTCGCCGAGAACGTGTGGTGGAACGCGTGACGTCGTGGCTGGCCGCCGTCGCGCGGCCGGTGCGGGCCCCCGCGCCGACCACGCACGGTTTTTTCGGGAGTGCTGCTCCATGAACCGAATTCTCATCGGGCTGATCGGCCGGCGCATCGCGGTCACCGCGCTGACGCTGCTGATCGTGTCCGCGATCATCTTCACGATCACGAACCTGCTGCCGGGCGACGCCGCGCAGGCCGCGCTCGGCCAGTCGGCGACGCCGGAGACGGTCGCCGCGCTGCGCCAGCAGTTCGGTCTCGACATGCCGGCGCACGTCCGTTACGTGCACTGGCTCGCCGGGCTGTTGCACGGCGATTTCGGCCGGTCGCTGTCCGGCGACATGCCGGTGTCGGAGCTGATCGGCGGCCGCCTGCCGAAGTCGCTCGCGCTTGCGGCGATCACGACCGCCGTGTCGGTGCCGATCGCGCTGCTGCTCGGCATCCTCGCGGCGGTCAAGCGCGAGACGGTGGTCGACCGCGTGATCAGCCTCGGCACGCTGTCGCTCGTCGCGACGCCGGAATTCCTGATCGCGACGGTCGCCGTGCTCGTGTTCGCGGTGAAGCTGCACTGGCTGTCCGCGCTGTCGTACAGCGGCCCGATCGAGAGCCTGCACGATTTCCTGCGTGCGTATGCGATGCCGGTGTTGACGCTGTGCGCGGTCGTGATCGCGCAGATGGCGCGCATGACGCGCGCCGCGGTGATCGAGCAACTGAGCGCGTCGTACGTCGAGATGGCCACGTTGAAGGGCGCAAGCCCCGCGCGCGTCGTGCTGCGCCATGCGCTGCCGAACGCGATCGGCCCGATCGCCAATGCAATCGCGCTGAGCCTGTCGTATCTGCTCGGCGGCGTGATCGTCGTCGAGACGATCTTCAACTATCCGGGCCTCGCGAGCCTGATGGTCGACGCCGTCAGCAACCGCGATTTCCCGTTGGTCCAGGCGTGCACGCTGATCTTCTGCGTCGCTTACCTGACGCTCGTGCTGTTCGCCGACCTGTGCTCGATCGTGTCGAACCCGCGACTGCGCACCTGAGTGTTTCGTCTTCCTTCCGAGATGCCGCCCATGCAACCGATCGAACCCGTACAACGCAGCAGCCCGCTGCCGCCATCCGACGACCCGCCCCTGGGGCGGGGCAGCATGCCGCCGGCCGCGCCTGCCCCCGACCAGCCGCGCAAGCGCCGCACCGCGCGCATCGCCTTGACGACCGGCGGCCGCGTCGGTCTGGCGATGGTCGGCCTGATGCTGTTCATCGCCGTGTTCGCGCCGCTGCTCGCGCCGCACGACGTCGGCGCGATCGTCACGCCGGACGTGTTCGCGCCGTTCAGCGCGAAGCTGCCGTTCGGCTCCGACTTCCTCGGCCGCGACATGCTGAGCCGGATCCTGTACGGCGCGCGGCTGACCGTGCTGCTCGCGCTGGCCGCGGTGCTGCTCGCCGCCGTGACCGGCACGACGCTCGGGTTGCTCGCGACCGTGTCGGGCCGCGCGGTCGACGAGACGATGAGCCGGCTGCTCGACGCGCTCACGTCGATTCCGTCGAAGATGTTCGCGCTGATGTTCGTCGCCGCGTTCGGCTCGTCGCTGCCGCTGCTGGTCCTTACCGCCGCGGTCAGCTACATGCCCGGCTCGTACCGGATCGCGCGCGCGCTCGCCGTCAACATCAGCACGCTGGAATTCGTGCAGGTCGCGCGCGCACGCGGCGAAAGCGCGCTGTACATCGCGTGCGTCGAGATGCTGCCGAACATGATCCACCCGATGCTGGCGGACACCGGGCTGCGCTTCACGTTCGTCGTGCTGCTGCTGAGCGGCCTGAGCTTTCTCGGGCTCGGCGTGCAACCGCCGTACGCGGACCTCGGCTCGCTCGTGCGCGAGAACATCGCGAGCCTCGGCGACGGCTCGGCCGTCGCGATCGTGCCCGCGGTCGCGATCGCGATCCTGACGGTGGGCGTCAACCTGATGATCGACGGCCTGCCGCATCGCGGCCGCCGCAAGGGCGCGGCCGGCGCCGCCGGAGGACACTGATGCGACACGAATCGAACCCGCTCGTCGAGGTGCGCGGGCTGCGCGTGGTCGGCGGCCGGCCGGGCGGCGAGGAAACGACAATCGTCCACGGTGTCGACTTCGACATCGCGCGCGGCGAGGTGCTCGCGCTGATCGGCGAATCGGGCTCCGGCAAGACGACGATCGCGCTGTCGCTGATGGGCCATGCGCGCGCCGGATGCCGGATCGCCGGCGGCTCGGTGAAGCTCGACGGCACCGACGTGTGCACGCTTTCCGCAGCGGCGCTGACCGCGCTGCGCGGCCGCAAGGTCGCGTATATCGCGCAGAGCGCGGCCGCCGCGTTCAACCCGTCGCGCACGATTCTCGACCAGGTGATCGAGAGCGCGCTGATCCACAAGACGATGACGAAGCACGACGCGCAGGCGAAGGCGATCGAGCTGTTTCGCGCGCTCGCGCTGCCGGAGCCGGAGACGATCGGCAAGCGCTATCCGCACCAGGTATCGGGCGGTCAACTGCAGCGGCTGATGGCCGCGATGGCGCTGATCACGGATCCGGAGCTGGTGATCCTCGACGAGCCGACCACCGCGCTCGACGTGACCACGCAGATCGACGTGCTGCAGGCGTTCAAGAGCGTGATCCGGCGCTACGGGATGAGTGCGGTGTACGTGTCCCACGACCTGGCCGTGGTCGCGCAGATGGCCGACCGGATCGTCGTGCTGAGCGACGGTGTGATCCGCGAGGCGGGCGACACCGAACAGATCCTGCATGCGCCGACGCACCCGTACACGCAGAGCCTGATCGCGGCGGTCACGCCGAACGATGCCGAACGCGACGCGCAGGGGCAAGCACCGGAGCCGGCCGCGCCGACGCCGCTGCTCGACGTGCGCGGCGCGATCGCCGGCTACGGCGGCCGTACCGCCAAAGGCTGGCCCGCGAAGGTGATCCTGCACGAAGTCGACCTGCGCATCGGGCGCGGCCAGACGGTCGGCGTGATCGGCGAATCGGGCTCCGGCAAGACCACGCTCGCGAAGGTGATCGCGGGCCTCGTGCCGGCGACGGGCGGCAAGATCCTGCTCGACGGCGAGCCGCTCGCGCTCGATATCGTCAAGCGCACCAAGGAGCAGCACCGCCGCGTGCAGATCGTGTTCCAGAACGCCGATACCGCGCTCAACCCGGTGCATACCGTCGAGCGCACGCTCGCACGGCCGCTCGCGTTCTATCACGGCATCAAGGGCGCGCGTGCGCGGCAGCGCGTCGCGGAGCTGCTCGAACTCGTGCGGCTACCGCCGGCGGTGGCCTCGCGGCGTACCGGCGAGCTGTCGGGCGGCCAGAAGCAGCGCGTGAACCTCGCGCGCGCGCTCGCGGCCGAGCCCGACCTGATCCTGTGCGACGAGGTCACGTCGGCGCTCGACACCGTGGTCGGCGCCGCGATCATCGAGCTGCTGCGCGACCTGCAGGCGAAGCTCGGCGTGTCGTACGTGTTCATCACGCACGACATCGCGAAGGTGCGCGCGATCAGCGACGACATCGTCGTGCTGTATGCGGGCCGCCGCGTGGAGACGGGCAGCCGCGACGCGCTGTGCGCGCCGCCTTATCACCCGTATTCGCACTTGCTGGTGTCGTCCGCGCCGGAGTTGCGCGCGGGCTGGCTCGACGATGCGGCCGAGCGTTGCCACCGGCCGCTGGTGCCGATCGGCGAGCGCGAGAACGAGGCCGAGCTGTGTCCGTTCCTGTCGCGCTGCGCGATGCGTGTGGACGGCGTGTGCAACCGCACGGCCCCGTCGCTGCGCACGCTCGGGAACGGCGCGCAGGTGCTGTGCCATCGCAGCGAGGAAGATCTCGCGCGCTTCCAGGCGGAGCCGATTTCCGCTGGCGTCGCGCCGGTACAGCTGTAGTGCGAGGCGCGCGAACCGTTCATCGCGCGGTGCGGTGGACGGCCCGCCGCATAGTCTGCTGCGGCGGTCGCGCAAAACGGCAATTTGCACGCGTGCCGCGCGCGAATACGCGGCAACTGCGGTTTTTGACGGTGATTAAATGATTCTCATTGAACGTTCGCCGATCGACATTGCCGGCATGCACAAGAAGGATCCAATGAAACTGGAATCGTACTGGCTGGATACCCGCCCCGCGTTTCGCGCCGGAAGCGTTGGTCCCGTCGAAGGGCGGGCCGACGTCGTCGTGATCGGCGGCGGTTTCACCGGCTTGTCGGCGGCGCTCGCGCTCGCGCAGCGCGGCGTGTCGGTGGTCGTGCTCGAAGCCGCGCAGGTGGCCGGCGAGGCGTCCGGCCGCAACGGCGGCCAGTGCAATACGGGCGTCGCGCAGGACTACGCGTCGCTGGCCGCGCGCATTGGCGCCACGCAGGCGAAGCAGTTTTATCTCGCGTACGAAAGCGCGGTGAAGAGCGTCGAGACGATCGTGACCGAACAGGCGATCGATTGCGATTTCCGGCGCGCCGGCAAGCTGAAGCTCGCCGCGAAGCCGCAGCACTTCGCCGGGCTCGAAAAGACCTTCGATGCGTTGCGCCGCGACGTCGATCCCGACATCGAGCTGATCGAGCCGTCGCGGATCCGCGATGAAATCGCATCCGACGGTTTCTACGGCGGGCTCCTGCAGCGCAACGGCGCGCAGATGCACATGGGCAAGTTCGGCGTCGGCCTCGCGCAAGCGGCCGTGCGTGCCGGCGCACGCGTGTACGAGCAGGCAGCCGTCACGCAGCTCGACCGGCTCGACGGCGAGCGTCACTCGATCACCAGCACCCGCGGCACGATCGTCGCCGATCGCGTGCTGGTCGCGACCGGCGCATCGCAGCACGGCCCGTTCGCGTGGTTCCGGCGGCGCATCGCGCCGGTCGGCAGCTTCATCGTCGTCACCGAGCCGCTGGCCGACGCGCAACTGAACCGGCTGTTCCCGCATCGCCGCGCGTACGTGACGTCGCGCCAGATCGGCAACTACTTCCGCGTGACGCCCGACAACCGGCTGCTGTTCGGCGGCCGCGCGCGTTTCGCGATGTCGAGCCCGCGCTCGGATACGAAAAGCGGCGACGTCCTGCGCGCCGGCATGGCCGGCTACTTTCCGGAACTGGCCGACGTGCGGCTCGACTACTGCTGGGGCGGCCTCGTCGACATCACCGCCGACCGGCTGCCGCGCGCGGGCCAGCACGACGGGCTCTATTACTCGATGGGCTACAGCGGCCACGGCGTGCAGATGTCGGTGCACATGGGCCGCGTGATGGCCGACGTGCTGTATGGCGCAGCCGCGTCGAACCCGTGGCGCGAGCTCGAATGGCCGGCGATACCGGGCCATTTCGGGCACGCGTGGTTCCTGCCGCTCGTCGGCGCGTATTACCGGATGCAGGATTTCCTGCACTGAAGCGAGCGCCCGGGAGGATACGACATGACAGTGCAACTCGTTGGCTCGTCTCGTGTCGCGCGGCCCGTCTCGCCGGCGATCGGCGACGTGCTGCGCGCGATCGATGCATCGTTCGCGCAGCCGCTGAACCTCGACACGCTCGCGGCGGTGGCCGGATTGAGCGTGTCGCGTTTCACCGCGCGCTTTCGCAGCGAAACCGGCTTGTCGCCGCACCGGTATCTGTGCCTGGTGCGGGTACGCCGTGCGCAGGACCTGTTGCGCGCCGGTCTCGCGCCGTCGGTCGTCGCGACCGACGTCGGTTTCTTCGATCAGAGCCATCTGTGCCGGCATTTCCGGCGGGTGCTCGGGATCACGCCGCGCGATTACGTGGTCGCGCGGGCAGGCGGTGCGACGGCGCGCACGTCTTCGACGCGCAGGCATGCCGAGCGCCGCGAAGCGTCATGTCACGCGGCGTAGGCGCACACACGCACGGTTCGCATGCCGGGGAGGTCCGGCTGCAGAGCCGGCGAACGACGATTTCCGATATCGCGCGGCGGCGTTCAACCGCACCGCCGCGCGCCGCACAGGAGCAGATATGACCGCAGTTTTCGTGTTGCACCGCGCCGATGGCGCGCCTTCGTCAACCGTATTTCGCCAGCAGGCGTTCGGCGCGAACGATCCTTTCGCGCAAGCCCGGGAGATCGCGTGGGAAGGTCCCGACGCGATGGCCGCCGGACGTGTCGCGTTCGCCGGCGAACTCGACGTGGCGAGCTTTCCGCACATCGAAACCATCGCGATCATCGAGGGCGAGCTGACGCTCGAAGCGGCCGGCGCCGCGCCGCTGGTGCTGGGCCCGGGAGACGGGGCCGTGATCGGCGGCGGCACGGCGCTGCGCGTGACCGCGGCATCGCGCGTGCTGTTCACGTTCTGCGCCGCCGCGTGCGCGGCACCGACCCGGCGCGGCGTGTTCGCGCTGCGAGCCGATGCCGATTTCAAGCCGTCGGCCACGCTGCCGGCGGAGGTGCTGCTCGGCCCGGCGCCGCAGTGCCGCAGCGACAACGTGTTCGTCGACGACGGCGCCGCGTTCTGCGCGGGCACGTGGGATTCGACGCCCTATCACCGGATCGTCCGGCCGCATCGCGTGAACGAATTCATGTTCCTGCTGGACGGCGACGTACGGTTCGCCGCGCCGGACGGCAGCGTGCTGTCGCTCGGCGCCGGCGATGCGCTGTTCGTGCCGCAGGGCACGCCGATCGGGTGGGAAAGCAGCGAACGCGTGGCGAAGTTCTACGTCGTGCAGACCGTCAACGCATCCACCGAGCGAGCCTGAGCATGACTCCTCCGCTACGCCATATCGAAACCCCGGCCACGCTGCCGGCTTCGGCCGATGTCGTCGTGATCGGCGGCGGCATCATCGGCGTCTTCACCGCCTACTATCTGGCCCGGCGCGGCGTATCGGTCGCGCTCGTCGAGAAGGGGCGCATCGGCGCCGAGCAGTCGAGCCGCAACTGGGGCTGGTGCCGGCAGCAGAACCGCGATGCGCGCGAGTTGCCGATGGCAAGCAAGAGCATCGACCTGTGGGAACGATTCGCGATCGAATCGGGCGAGGACACGGGTTTTCATCGCTGCGGCCTGTTGTACCTGAGCAATGACGAGGCCGAGCTGGCCCGTTGGGCCAGCTGGGGCGAGTTCGCGAAGACGGCGGGCGTGGCGACGTACATGCTCGACGGCAAGCAGGCCACCGAGCGCGGGCACGCGACCGGGCGGCCGTGGAAAGGCGGCGTGTTTTCGCCGACCGACGGCACGGCCGACCCGGAAAAGGCCGCGCCGGCCGTCGCCGCCGCGCTGATGAAGCTCGGCGGCAGTGTCCACCAGTACTGCGCGGCGCGCGGCATCGAACGCGAGGGCGGACGCGTGAGCGCCGTCGTCACGGAGTCCGGCGTGATCAAGACCAAGACCGTCGTGCTCGCGGGCGGCGCCTGGGCGTCGTCGTTCTGCCGCCAGCTCGGCATCCGTTTTCCGCAGGCGTCGATCCGTCAGTCGATCCTGAGCGTGTCGCCGGTCGAGCATCCGCTGCCGGATGCGATGTACACGTCCGGCGTGTCCGTGACGCGCCGCAGCGACGGCCGTTACGCGCTGGCGATCAGCGGCCGCGCTCGGGTGGACCTGACGCCGCAGTTCCTGCGATTCGCGCCGCAATTCGTGCCGATGTTCGCGAAGCGCTGGCGCAATCTGCTGCCGGGCGGGCTCGAAGGGCTGCGCGGCGGCCATGAAACGCTGAAGCGCTGGCGCCTCGATGCGCCGACGCCGATGGAGGCGGTCCGCATCCTGGATCCGAAGCCGGACATGTCGACGGTCCACGAAACCTACCGCCGCGCCGTCGAACTGATGCCCGAACTTCGCGACGCGAAGATCACGCACGCGTGGGCCGGGTTCGTCGACAGCACGCCGGACGGCGTGCCGGGCATCGGCGAAGTGCCGGGCGTGCCGGGGCTGATCCTCGCGGCGGGCTTTTCCGGCCACGGCTTCGGGATCGGGCCGGGCGCCGGGCACCTGATCGCGGATCTTGCGACGGGCGCGCCGCCGCTGGTCGATCCGGTGCCGTACCAGCCGGCCCGGTTCAGCGATTCCGCATGGGGCAAGGTCGCCGATTTCTGATGCAAGGCCGCGACGCTCGCACGCGAGCGGCCGGACCGGCGCGGCGAACCTTCGCCGGCCTGACCGTCCGGCGCGGCCACCTGGGAGTGACGGATGCGTTTCGGTTCCTACTGGCTCGATACGTCGGAGCCATTTGCGAGCAACTCGCCGGCGTTGCGCGACGGCAGTTGCGACGTGCTGGTGGTGGGCGGCGGGATCACCGGCTCGGCGGCCGCACTGGCGCTGGCCAGGAAAGGGGCGCGCGTGATCGTCTGCGAGGCGGGCACCGTCGGGCAGGCGGCATCGGGACGCAACGGCGGTATGTGCAACAACGGCTTCGCGCAGGATTACGCGGCGCTATCGCAGCGCATCGGCACGGAACTGGCCAATCGGCTCTATCGCGCGTTCGACGCAGGCGTCGACACGGTCGAGCGGCTGGTCAGGGAGGAGTCGATCGATTGCGATTTCGTGCGCCGCGGCAAGCTCAAGCTCGCGGCGAAACCTGAGCATTACGACAAGCTCGCGCGAAGTCAGGCACTGCTCGCGGCGAGCGTGGATCCCGACACGCGCATGGTGACGAAAGCCGAGCTGCGTGACGAGATCGGCTCGGACCGTTATCACGGCGGCCTGCTGTTCGGCAAGAGTGCCGGGATGCACGTCGGCCGTTACGTGCGCGGCCTGGCACGCGCCGCGCAAGCGCGCGGCGCGCACGTCCTCGAGCATGCGCCGGTGCTCGGGCTGAAGCGGCAAGCGGGCGGCGCTTACGCGGCGCGTACGCCGCTCGGCGAGATCCGTGCGCGCCAGGTGCTGCTCGCGAGCGGCATTTCGCAGGTCGGCCCGTTCGGCTGGATTCGCCGCAGGATCGTGCCGGTCGGTGCGTTCATCATCGTCACCGAGCCGTTGCCGGACGACCTGCTCGACCGGCTGTTGCCGACGCGCCGGATGGTCACCGACACGAAGAACTTCGTCAATTTCTTTCGCGTCACGCCCGACAACCGGATGCTGTTCGGCGGCCGCGCGCGGTTCGCCGCGTCGAACCCGCGTTCGGACGAAAAGAGCGGGGCGATCCTGCGGCGGCAGCTGGCCGCCGTGTTTCCCGAACTGGCCGGCGTACGCATCGACTACTGTTGGGGCGGGATGGTCGACATGACCGCCAACCGACTACCGCGCGCGGGCGAGCGCGACGGCGTGTACTACGCGATGGGCTATAGCGGCCACGGCACGCACATGGCAACGCTGATGGGCACGCTGATGGCGGAGATCATGGACGGGCGCGCGGATCTCAACCCCTGGAAAGACTTCGACTGGCCGGCCATTCCCGGGCACTTCGGCAAACCCTGGTTCCTGCCGTTCGTCGGTGCCTGGTATCGACTCAAGGACACGCTGCAATGAATTCACCTGTTGTTCACCTGATGCAAAACGGAAGGCTCGATCGCCTCTTCATCGACGGCGACTGGGTCGTGCCCGACGGCGGCGACCGGTTCGTGGTCGTCAGCCCGTCCACCGAAGACGGACTGTGCGAGATCCCGCTCGGCAACGCGCGCGACGCCGACCGGGCCGTCAGCGCCGCGCGCAGGGCCTTCGAACCGTGGGCGGCCACGTCGCCGCAGGCGCGCGCCGCGCTGCTCGATCGCGTGCATGCGTTGATGCTGGAGCGCGCGGAGCTGTTCGCCGCGGCGCTGGCCACGGAAATGGGCGCGCCGATCAGCTATGCGCGCGCCGCGCACGTGCCGCTCGCGGCCGAGCATATCCGCGTCGCGCGCGACAATCTCGCGCGTTATCCGTTCGTCTCGCGGCGGGGAACGACCGCGATCGTGCGCGAGCCGATCGGCGTGTGCGCGCTGATCACGCCGTGGAACTGGCCGATCTACCAGATCACGGCGAAGGTCGGCCCGGCGCTCGCGGCCGGCTGTACGGTCGTGCTGAAACCCAGCGAGCTGTCGCCGCTCAGCGCGCTGCTGTTCGCGGAAGTGATCGCCGATGCGGGCGTGCCCGCGGGCGTATTCAACCTGGTGAGCGGCGACGGCGCGGTGGTGGGCGCCGCGCTGTCTTCGCACCCGGAAGTCGACATGGTGTCGATCACCGGCTCGACGCGTGCCGGCGTGCTGGTGGCGCAGGCGGCGGCGCCGACCGTCAAGCGCGTCGCGCAGGAACTGGGCGGCAAGTCGCCGAACATCGTCTTGCCGGATGCGGACCTGCAGCGGGCCATTGCGCCCGGCGTGGCCGCCGCGTTCCGGAACATGGGTCAGTCGTGCAGCGCGCCGACCCGCATGATCGTGCCGCGCAACCTGCTCGGCACGGTCGAGGCGCTGGCTCGCGCGGCCGCGCAGAAACTGGTGGTCGGCGATCCGTTCGCGGAGACGACGACGCACGGGCCGCTTGCCAATCGCGCGCAATTCGGCCGGGTCGCGCAGATGATCGACGCGGGCCTCGACGAACGGGCGAAGCTGATCGCCGGCGGTCCCGGCCGGCCGGAAGGGTTCGACAAGGGCTTTTATGCGCGGCCGACGATTTTCTCCGACGTCCGCACCGACATGACGATCGCGCAGCAGGAGATCTTCGGTCCGGTGCTCGCGATTCTTCCCTACGATACCGTGGACGAGGCGATCGCCATTGCGAACGACACGGTCTACGGGCTGGGCGCGCATGTGCAGGGCACCGACAAGGCGCAGGCGCGCGCGGTGGCCGCGCGCATCCGGGCCGGCCAGGTACACCTGAACTACCCGGCGTGGGATCCGCAGGCGCCGTTCGGCGGATACAAGCAGTCGGGCAACGGCCGCGAGTACGGGATCGAAGGGATGGAGGAATACATGGAAATCAAGTCGATCCTCGGATTCGACGACTGAAGCTGTCGCCGCACGCGATGCGGCGGCGGTCCCGATTTGAACCGGTTTGCCTGGCAGAGGTGCCGACTTGGAAAATATCGTCATCCCCGACACGTCGCTGGACCTGCATCACGCGCACTGGGCGACATTGCGCCGCGATCTGCATGCGCACCCCGAACTGCGATTCGAGGAACACCGGACGGCCGACGTCGTCGCCCGCGAGCTCGAGGCGCTCGGCTACGCGGTGTCGCGCGGGCTCGGCGGCACGGGCGTCGTCGCGAGCCTGCCCGGCGCGGACCCGCGCCGCGGCATCGTGCTGCGCGCGGATCTGGATGCATTGCCGATTCACGAAGCGAACGACTTCGCGCATGCGTCGTGCACGCACGGAATCATGCATGCGTGCGGGCACGACGGCCATACCGTCATGCTGCTCGGCGCCGCGCGCATCCTGAAGGACTTGCCGCAGCTGCCGGGCGCCGTGCATTTCGTGTTTCAGCCCGGGGAAGAGGGCGGTGCGGGCGCGCGCAAGATGATCGACGACGGGCTGTTCGATCGCTACCCGACGGAAGCCGTATTCGGCATGCACAACTGGCCCGGCCTGCCGGCCGGGCATTTCGGGATGCGCACCGGCCCGATCATGGCCGCGGGTTCCCGTTTCCGGATCACGGTCACCGGCAAGGGCGCGCACGCGGCTCAACCGCACCTGGGCATCGATCCGGTGCCGCTCGCGTGCGCGATGGTGCTGCAGTGCCAGACCATCGCCGCGCGGCACAAGGATCCGGTCGATCCGGCCGTCATTTCCGTCTGCATGTTCCAGGCGGGCACGACGGACAACGTCATTCCGGACAGCGCGGAGCTGCGCGGGACGATTCGCACGCTGTCGTCCGAATTGCAGCAACGGCTGCAGCGCGATGTCCGGCTCGTATGCGAAGGGCTGGCCGCCGCGCATGGGGCGCAGGTCGACGTCGAGTTCTTCCAGTACTATCCGGCGACCGTCAACACGCCGGCCGAGACGGCGCTGTGCGAAACGGTCGTTCGCGATACGTTCGGCGACGACCGCCTGTTGCGCGACGTGCCGCCGAACATGACGTCCGAAGACTTCGGCTTCATGCTGGAAGAGCGGCCCGGCGCTTACGTGCTGATCGGCAATGCGCCGGCCGGAACGGATGCCCCGTCGCTGCATCACCCGAAATACGACTTCAACGACGACATCATTCCGGCGGGCGTCCGCTATTGGGTCGCGCTGGCGCAGCATTATTTCAGGCGCTCGCCGTGACGGCAGGCGCGAGGTCGAGGCAGTCGACAGCCCGATCACGTTGAAGGGGTGTTCGCCAACCGGGCATTGACGCCCGGTTGGCGCGCGGCGGGCGCTCGAATCGCCGCCGCCGCACGCGGTGAGTGCCGCCGCCGTCGCGGGCAAGGCGGCAAGCCGGCCGAGCACGCTCGGACTTGGTCGGCAAAGTGCGTCGACGTGGTCGCACTGTGGTCAGTCATCCTATAACAAGGCGGGGCACTACGAAAGAAGGCGATTAGCCGTCAGGAAATCGTCCCGACCCTGTCCGATCCGAATCCCGCTCCGTTTACGGAAAACGTTTCGCCAAAAACGCGCAAAAACAGAGGAAACGATTCCCCGATTCACGCCAAAAACCCTTGATGGTAACGGTCATAGGGGTATGCACCAAGTGAGTTAAACGGTTAACCGACGTACATTCGCTCGACACGTCATACGACGTATGACTCTGCGGTTCAGCGGAGCGTCTCGCCGACGCATGTGCCTGCCGACGGATCGCCGCACAACAACGATCGACCATCAAGGAGACTCACCATGAAGCACCGATTCACCGGCTCCCGTACCGTCCTGGCCGTCGCATTGATGGCCGGCTTCGCGATGTCCGCGCAGGCGCGCGTGTTCCGCTCGGCGGACGTGCACGGCGACAACTTCCCGACCAACATGGCCGTGAAGTTCATGGGCGACGAGCTGTCGAAGGCGACGGGCGGGAAGGATTCGATCAAGGTGTTCGGCAACAGCGCGCTGGGCTCGGAGAAGGACACGGTCGACCAGGTGCGGATCGGCGCGATCGACATGGCGCGGGTGAACGGCGCGTCGTTCAACGAGATCGTGCCGGAATCGCTGATCCCGTCGTTTCCGTTCCTGTTCCGCGACGTCGACCATTTCCGCAAGGCGATGTACGGCCCGGCCGGCCAGAAGATCCTCGATGCGTTCAGCGCGAAGGGGATGATCGCGCTGACGTTCTACGAGAGCGGCGCGCGCTCGATCTACGCGAAGCGCCCGGTGCGCACGCCGGCCGACATGAAGGGGCTGAAGGTGCGCGTGCAACCGTCCGACCTGATGGTCGACGAGATCAAGGCGATGGGCGGCACGCCGACGCCGATGCCGTTCGCCGAGGTGTACACGGGCCTGAAGACGGGCCTCGTCGACGCGGCGGAAAACAACCTGCCGTCGTACGAGGAAACCAAGCACTACGAAGTGGCGCCCGATTACTCGGAGACGCAGCACGCGATGACGCCGGAAGTGCTGGTGTTCTCGAAGAAGATCTGGGACACGCTGTCGCCGCAGGAGCAGGCGGCGATCCGGAAGGCGGCGGCCGATTCGGTGCCGTACTACCAGAAGCTGTGGACCGCGCGCGAGGCGTCCGCGCAGCAGATGGTGACGAAGGGCGGCGCGAAGATCCTGCCGGCCGCGCAGATCGACCGCGCGGCGTTCGTGAAGGCGATGCAGCCGCTGTGGACGAAGTATGAAAAGACGCCGCAGATGAAGCAGATCGTCGACGAGATCGAGGCCACCAAGTGACGCGTCGCACTTCCCTGAACGGCGCCGCGGCCGGCGGCTCGTCGGCCTCGGCCCCGGACGGCGCCGGGCCGGCGCGGCCGCATGCCGCGCCACTCCTGCGCTGCGTGAACGACGTGCTGTTCCGCGTGCTGGCCGTGATCGCGTCGGCGTGCCTCGCGGTGCTCACGGTGCTGGTGTTCTACGCGGTCGTGATGCGCTACGTGTTCGAGAACGCGCCGGATTTCGTCGAGCCGATCGCGCTGCTGCTCGTGATCGTGATCGCGATGTTCGGCGCGGCGATGAAGGTGCGCGACGGCGGCCATATCGGCCTCGATTCGCTCGTGCGCCGGCTGTCGCCGAAGGCGCGCAACGTGGTCATCGGGATCCAGCACCTGAGCCTGATGGCGTTCGCGGTGATGATCATGGTCGGCTGCGGCAGCATGGCCGCCGAGACGATGGGCGACCGCATCCCGATCATCGGGCTGCCCGAAGGCGTGCGCTACCTGATCGCGATGCCCGCGGCGGTTGCGATCATCCTCTTCTCGCTCGAGCACCTGCTCGCGCTTCGTCGTTCTTCGTCGGGACAATAACGCCATGGAACTCGCGATCCTGTCCGTCAGTTTTCTGATTTTTCTCGTCCTCGGCGTGCCCGTGTCGTTCGCGCTCGGGATAGCCTGCGTGCTGACCTACATGGTCGAAGGCCTGCCGATCGCGACCGCGATGCAGGCGATGATCTCGGGGATGAACGCGTTCTCGTTCCTCGCGGTGCCGTTCTTCATCTTCTCCGGCGAACTGATGCTGCACGGCGGCATCGCGGACCGGATCCTGCGCTTCGCGCAGGCGACCGTCGGCCATTTCCGCGGCGGCCTCGGGATGGCGAACGTCGTCGCGTGCACGCTGTTCGGCGGCGTGTCGGGCTCGCCGACCGCCGATACGTCCGCGATGGGCGGCGTGGTGATTCCGCTGATGAAGCGCGAAGGCTACAGCGCCGCGTACGCGGTCAACGTGACGACGCACGCGTCGCTCGCCGGCGCGCTGATGCCGACGTCGACCAACATGATCATCTACGCATTCGCCGCGCAGGGCATCACCGGCATGCTGCACGGCCAGCCGGTGAGCGGCGTGTCGATCGGCGACCTGCTGTTCTCGGGGCTGCTGCCGGTGCTGTGGGTGATGGGCTTCGTGCTCGCCGCCGCGTACTGGCAGGCCGTGCGTCACGGCTACCCGCGCCGCGAGGACGGCTCGTCCGCGCTGCCCGCGTTTCCCGGCTGGTATGCGGTGCTGCGCAGCTTCGTCGGCGCGGTGCCCGGGCTGATGGTGATCGCGATCATCCTCGTGTGCGTCGCGAAGGGCATCGCCACCGCGACCGAAGCGGCCGCGATCGCCGTCGTGTACTCGCTCGTGCTGACCGCGCTCGTCTACCGCACGCTGACGGCCGCGAAGCTGCGCCGCGCGCTGTCGCATGCGGCGCGCACGACGGGTGTCGTGCTGCTGCTGATCGCGGTGTCCAACATGCTGCGCTTCCAGATGTCGTACCTGGAGATTCCGGATGCGATCGAAGGGCTGCTGAAGCAGTCGACCGCCGCGCCGTGGCTGATGCTGCTGTACATCAACATCATCCAGGTGTTTCTCGGCACGTTCGTCGACATGGCCGCGCACATCCTGATCACGACGCCGCTGTTCCTGCCGATCGCGATGGCGTGCGGCGTCGGGCCGGTGCAGTTCGGGATCATGCTGCTGCTGAACTGCTCGCTCGGCCTCGTGCATCCGCCGATCGGGTCGGTGCAGTTCGTCGGCTGCGCGATCGGCAACGTGTCGATCGGCGAGACCACGAAGATGGCGTGGCCGTACTACCTCGCGATCTTCAGTGCGATCAACATCGTTACGTACATGCCGTTTTTCTCGACCTGGCTGCCGAGCCTGATCAGCGGGCACGCGGTGTTCTGACGCGCGTGATCGCGCGGCGGCGGCGTGATCACGTCAGCCACGCCGCGCACGTTCACGACCGCCCCGAATCGGACAGCGTGGCCCGGATGCCGGCAAGCCGGGGATCGGCGACCGGTTCGGACGCGGTGCCCGGGCCGCGCGGCTGTCGAAACGTCATGCGACATTCTCCGTGGCGCCGCGAACCGGCGTGTCAATAGCGGACCCGTCCGATCAGGCCCGGCGGGTCGACGGCGTGCGGGACGGCGGCGGCAAGCTGCCGCTGCGCGTACGCGATATTGACCGGCCCGACGCCGCCCTACAGCGGGCTGTGCCGCATCGTGATCGACACCGCGAGCGCGACGGCCGTGACGGCGAGCAGCACGAGCGACAGCGAACGTGCACGCGCATGGTCGACGAACGTGCCGTCGATGAAACCGCCGTCCGGCCACGCGGTACGCATGATGCCGACCACCAGCACGCGGACGGGCGTCGCGGCCAGCCCGAGTTCCTCGCTCCACAGTCGCCCCACAGACGGCTACCTGCCGGCGACACCAGCGCCAGCACCGCGCCGATCACGAAGAACAGGTCGATGCCGATCGCGATGCTGTTGCGTTTCGCGCGACGGATCGGCCAGGCGCCGTGCACGAGCGCGAGCATGCCGCCGATCAGGAATGCCTGCGTCCCGCGCAGGTCCGGCTGTTCGGGGCGGAGCCGGCCGTGGAACAGGAGCACGATCGCGGGCAGGAGGTTGCTTGCGTGCAGCAGGTAGCCGGTTATGGGATTGCTCGATGTCATTGGTGTCTTTCCTTCGTCGAAACAGCGTGGCGACGCGTCGTGCATCGGGATCGTCAGATCGCTGAAGAACGGCAGCGGGTAGTAGGTGACGTTGCACGCGAGTTCGGCGGCCGCGAGCGACTGCGCGCGGCCGTCACGAGCACGAGCGCCGGCAGCGCGATCATCGCCATCCGCGCGAGACGGGTAAGCACACGTACAGCTTGAACGTATTGCGTTCGCGCAGCGACGCGATCGCGGTGGTCGTCGAGTCGAGGCCGATCGCCGTCAACGCCATCACGAAGATGCCGGTCGCGAAGAACGCGCCATGGTCGAACGGGCGGCGCGCGGGCGCCGCATTCTCGAAGCACGCCTGCGCGGCCGGCAGCATCGTGCCGCCGCTCCTCGATGCGATCGTGGCGCCGTGCTTCCGTCCGGACGTCAATTTCGTGGACCCGGTGCCTGCCGCGTCTCGCGCTGCGCTCGCGAGCCTGCCCGCCGACCGGCTGCGGCAGTCGATCGTCCCGCTCGGCCGGCTGATCTTCGGGCGGCCCGACACGCTGCCGGCGCGCCACCCGGTCGCGGTCAGCCTCGCGACGAAGAACTCGGCCAGCACGCCGACGTTGGCCGGCCGCGCCCGGGCGGACGGCGTGACGAAGGACTGGCCGCCTGTGGGCGGATGCCGGTTTCGCATTGACGCGCGTTCGGGTACCGCCGCCGATCGGCCAGCCCGCGCAGGTCGATTACCGTCGTCGTGAACCTGCGCGCGATGCGGCGGATTTCAGGATTGTCATCCGGGCGTCAGCGTCGTGCCGGTCGCGATCACCAGAATGAAAGCGTCAGGCGGCGAATCGCATCCGCGGTTCCGCCGGCGGCGCATCGACGATGCGTCCTCATCGAACCGTTCTGGGGAGTTTCATCATGAATCGCAGATTGATCGCAGCTGCCGCGCTGCTCGCCCTCGCCATCGGCACGCCGATGGCCGCTTTCGCACAGACGTCGTCATTGGGTCCGACCCGCGCCGACGTGATCGCCGATCTCGTTCAGGCGCAGCGTGACGGCACCGTGCCGACGTCGAACTGGGACTATCCGCCGAGCACCCAGACGATCGCGCGCAATCGCGAGCTCTATGCGATCGCGCATGGCGAGCAGAGCACGGCGACCGCGTCGGTGTCCGTACCGGCCGCCAGCGCGCAGTAAGCGGGGAGTCGGGTGATGAAAAGCTTTTCCCGACTGGCGATCGCCGCGCTGCTCGCGGCGGCGGTCGCGCCCGCGTTCGCGCGCGGGCAGCCCCAATTGCCGAATGACGACGGCAGCCGCGCCAGCGTGCTGCGTGAACTGAACCCGACGCGCGCGCCTGATGGGGCGCAATGCCGGTCCGCATCGGCCCCGGACCATCGTGACGGCAACGCGGGTGCGCCCATGCCGAACGGGAGGACGTGAAGCTGGCCATTCACGGGCGAGTGCAACGAAATACCGGGATTGAAATGCCCGCTGCCGAGGTTTTCCGGAAGCCTGTTCACGGATGTGCCGTCCGGTACGCGATGTCGTCCGTGCCGGATCGATCGGCAAGCGCAAGCCGATCGAGCGATCGAAGGATTTGCAGTCGGGCCGGTTCAGGCTTCCACCTTCGGGAACCCGGACCGCTCCGCATCGGCTTGCACACAACCCGACAACGAGCGGCACCGGATCGAAGCCGTGTTGATACACGGGGTGAGCATTGGCGCACATTCGACGCGTGACGTCAGCCCCGGCGACCCGCTGCTTTCAATCGCGCGCGCATAGCGAATCGGATCGACGGAAATGGCTCGTCGCGCGGCAGCGGCGATGCCGATCGAATCCGGAATTTGTCTAGTCATCCTTGTGATTGATCTGCACTAACTGCACCAAATCCGTGCCCGAATTCTCTTCGATGGGGCACGTGAAAGCCTTGAAATTAGGGGATTTCCCGCGTTTCCCCGGTTTTTTTTGATCATCGCTTGTATCGCCGTTTTTCTTCTTGCATGCTTGTATAGACAAATTCCTGAGGCGGCTTGCTGCACCGAAGGGATGGCGAACTTCAACGCAAGGAGAAATCTCGTGAACGGCAAGCGCATCAACTGGGCACTCAGGACGATCGGCATCATCGCGGCCGCGGCGGCAACGCTCGCGGCTCCCGTGCAGGCCAAGGAATGGAAAACGGTGACGGTCGCGCTCGAAGGCGGCTACGCACCCTGGAACCTCACGCTGCCCGGCGGCAAGCTGGGCGGTTTCGAACCGGAGCTGCTCGCCAACGTGTGCGAACGGATCAAGGTGCAGTGCAACATGGTCGCGCAGGACTGGGACGGGATGATCCCCGGCCTGCAGGCCGGCAAGTTCGATATCCTGATGGATGCGATTTCCATCACGCCGGACCGCGAAAAGATCCTGCTGTTCTCGCGTCCGTACGCGGCGACGCCCGCGACGTTCGCCGTCACCGACACCAAGATCCTGCCGAAGGCCGCGCCCGGCGCGCCGATCGTCAAGCTGACGGGCGACGCCAATGCCGACAAGCCCACCGTCGACGCGCTGCGCAAGCAGCTGAAGGGCAAGACGATCGGCATCCAGTCGGGCACCGTCTACACGAAATTCATCAACGACAGCTTCAAGGACATCGCGTCGATTCGCGTGTACAAGACCTCCCCCGAGCGCGATCTCGACCTCGTCGCCGGGCGCATCGACGCATCGTTCGACGACGTCACGTACTACGCGGCGAACAACGCGAAGAAGGACAACGCGTCGATCGTGCTCGCGGGTCCGAAGCTCGGCGGGCCGATCTGGGGGCCGGGCGAAGGGCTTGCGTTCCGCAAGCAAGATGCCGACCTGAAGACGAAGTTCGATACGGCGATCGGCGCGGCGCTCGCGGACGGCACGGTGAAGAAGCTCGCCGACAAGTGGTTCAAGACCGACGTCACGCCGTAAGCGCGCATTGGGCCGCCGCCGCGTAAGCGACACGCGCGGCGGCCGGCATCCTGCCGATTCACTCAACGCTTGCCGGGAGGCACGCATGGCGATTCTTGAAATGCTCGGCTTCGGAACCGAAGGCTGGGGCGGCGTGCTGCTGCTCGCCGCGCTGATGACGGTGGCGCTGACGCTCGCCGCGCTCGCGGTCGGCGCGGTGATCGGCGCGGCGATCGCGGCGGCCAAGCTGTCGCGCTACCGCAGCGCCCGGCTGCTCGGCGACCTGTACACGACGGTATTTCGCGGCGTGCCCGAACTGCTCGTCATCTATCTGTTCTACTTCGGCGGCTCGACGCTCGTCACGGCCGTCGGCCAGTGGTTCGGCGCGGACGGATTCATCGGCGTGCCGCCGTTCGTGATCGGCGCGCTCGCGGTCGGGATGATTTCGGGCGCCTACCAGGCGGAGGTCTATCGCGCGGCGGTGCTCGCGGTGTCGAAGGGCGAGCTCGAGGCGGCACGCTCAATCGGCATGCCCCGCAGCATGGTGCTGCGCCGCATCCTGGTTCCGCAGGTGCTGCGCTTCGCGCTGCCCGGTATCGGCAACGTATGGCAATTGAGCCTGAAGGACTCGGCGCTGATCTCGGTCACCGGCCTGGCCGAGCTGCTGCGCACGAGCCAGATCGCCGCCAATTCGACCCACCAGTACTTCGTGTTCTTCGTCGCGGGCGGTGCGCTGTACCTGCTGATGACGGGCTTGTCGAACCGCGTGTTCAACCGGGCGGAAGCGATCGTCGGCCGGTCGTTCCGCCGCAATTTCGCGCGCAACTGACGGAGAACGCGCATGTCCATCGATTTCGGCTTTCTCCTCGATACGCTGCGCCAGCTGCTCGCGGCCGTGCCGACCACGCTCGGGCTGTTCTTCGCGTCGCTCGTGCTCGGCGGCCTGCTGTCGCTCGTGATCGTCACGATGCGCGTGTCGCCGCACTGGCTGCCGAACCGTTTTGCGCGCGCGTACATCCTGGTGTTTCGCGGCTCGCCGCTGCTGATCCAGATGTTTCTCGTGTATTACGGGCTCGGCCAGTTCGGCGTGATCCGCGAGAGCTTCATGTGGCCGCTGCTGCGCGAACCTTATGTCTGCGCGGTCCTGTCGCTCGCGCTGTGCACGGCCGGCTACACGGCCGAGATCCTGCGCGGCGGGCTGATGGCCGTGCCGGTCGGGCAGATCGAAGCCGGTTACTCGATCGGTCTGTCCGGTTTCGCGCTGTTGCGGCGCGTGATCGGCCCGATCGCGCTGCGCCAGTGCCTGCCCGCGTATTCGACCGAGGCCGTGCTGCTCGTCAAGTCGACCGCGCTCGCGAGCCTCGTCACCGTGTGGGAGGTGACGGGCGTCGCGCAGCAGATCATTCAGCAAACCTATCGGACGACCGAAGTGTTCGTTTGCGCCGCCGTCATCTATCTGGGCCTGAACTTCATCGTCGTGCGCCTGCTCGGCGCGCTCGAATGGCGGCTCTCGGCGCACCTGCGTGCGCCGAAGCCGTCCAGTGCGCCCGCGTCGGCCCGCAATGCCCGGCGCGTCGCCTCCTGAGCGCGCCATTCCTTCCTGGAGAATTCGATGAACACCGCTGCTCCCGTTGCGCTGTCGGTCAAGAACATCCACAAGTCGTTCGGCGATCATCATGTGCTGAAGGGCATTTCGCTCGACGCGCATGAGGGCGACGTCATCTCGATCCTCGGCGCGAGCGGATCGGGCAAGAGCACGTTCCTGCGCTGCCTGAACCTGCTCGAGACCCCCGACGACGGCTCGGTCGCGCTCGCGGGCGAACAACTGGCGATGAAGCGCGCGCGCGACGGCAAGCTGCACCCGAGCGACCGCCGCCAGGTCGACCGGATCCGTTCGCAGCTCGGCATGGTGTTCCAGAACTTCAACCTATGGTCGCACATGACGGTGCTCGACAACCTCGTCGAAGGGCCGCTGCGCGTGCAAAAGCGCAGCCGCGCCGAAGCGGTCGAGGAGGCCGAGGCGCTGCTGGCGCGCGTCGGCCTCGCGGACAAGCGCGGCTACTATCCTGCCCACCTGTCGGGCGGGCAGCAGCAGCGCGTCGCGATCGCCCGCGCGCTCGCGATGCATCCGAAAGTAATGCTGTTCGACGAACCGACGTCGGCACTCGACCCCGAGCTGGTCGGCGAGGTGCTGCGCGTGATGCGCTCGCTCGCGGAAGAGGGCCGCACGATGCTGGTCGTCACGCATGAAATGGGTTTTGCGCGGCACGTGTCGAATCGCGTGATGTTCCTGCATCAGGGCGAGGTCGACACGGACGGGACGCCCGACGCGGTCTTCGGCGGCCAGACCTCCGAGCGCTTCCGGCAATTCGTGTCGAGCCACCACGACCGCACCACCAACTGAGGCCGTCATGACCGTATTCCGCGCGGCACGGCCGCTCGACTGGCGCCAGGTTGCGGCGGTGGCGGCAGGCGCGCCGCTGGCATTGACCGACGACGCCCGCGCGCGCGTCGTCGCCGCTCGCGAACTCGTCGACGAAATCGTCGCGCGCGGCATTCGCGCGTACGGCGTCAACACGGGGGTCGGCGCGCTGTGCAACGTGATCGTATCGCCGGCCCAGCAGAGCGAGCTGTCGCGCAACATCCTGATGAGCCACGCGGTGGGCGTCGGCGTGCCGCTCGGCGCGGCGGAAACGCGCGCGATCATCGCGGCGGCGATCAACAATTACGTGCACGGGTATTCAGGCGTGCGGGTCGACGTCGTCGAGCAGCTCGTCGCATTGCTCGAGCACGATTGCCTGCCCGAAGTGCCGGCGCACGGGTCGGTCGGCTACCTGACCCATATGGCGCACGTCGCGCTCGTCTGCATCGGTCACGGTCATGCGCGCCATCGCGGCGAGCGCATGCGCGGCGACGAGGCGCTGCGCCGTATCGGTCGCGAGCCGCTCGTCCTCGGCGCGAAGGAAGGGTTGAGCCTCGTCAACGGCACACCGTGCGTCACCGGCCTGGCCGCGCTCGCCCTCGCGCGCGCGGAACGGTTGCTCGACTGGGCCGACTGGATCGCGGCGATGAGCTTCGAGAACCTCGGCGGGCAACTCGCGTCATTCGATCCGGCGTCGCTCGCGCTGCGGATTTCGCCGGGCATCGGGCAGGTCGGGGCGCGCTTGCGTGCGCTGCTGGCGGGCAGCGGGATGCTGTGCGCGGCGAGCGGCCGGCATACGCAGGATCCGCTCAGCCTGCGCACGATTCCGCACGTGCATGGCGCGGCGCGCGACGTGTTCGCCGTGACGGCGGAGGTGGTCGATCGCGAACTCGCGTCCGTCACCGACAATCCGATCGTCGCCGGCACGCGGGAGGCACCCGTCGCGCATTCGCAGGCCCATGCGGTCGGTGCGGGTATCGCGCTCGCGATGGACAGCCTCGCGGCCGCGATGGCCCAGGTTGCGGCGATCGCCGAGCGGCGTCTCGACCGGCTCGTGAATCCGCTCGTCAGCGGGCTGCCGGCGTTTCTCGCGACGCCGGGCGGCAGTTGCTCCGGTTTCATGATCGCGCAGTACACGGCGGTCGCGCTGGTTGCGCAGAACCAGCGGCTCGCGGCGCCGGCGAGCCTCGACGGCGGTATCACGTCGGGGCTGCAGGAAGATCACCTGTGTCATGCGACGCCGGCCGCGCTGAAGGCGCTCGACATCATCGAGAATACGACGCGCGTGCTCGCGATCGAGCTGCTGGCCGCCGCGCAGGCATACGACCTGCAATCGGGCGAAACGGGGCGGGCCGCGTCGACCGATGCGTTGTGGCGGCAGGTGCGCGAACGCGTGCCGGCGTATCACGACGACCGGCCGCTCGCGGACGATATCGCGATCGCGGCAGGCATCGTCGCGGGCGTGCCGCCGTCGTTGCAGTGACGATGACCGGGCGCGGCGAATCATCCAATTTTCATTCGGTCGAGGGCGCATGAACGAAACGGAACGCGAACTTTCCGCCCGGCCGGCGCGTGCACTGCCGGCCTATCAGCAGATCAAGCGCTATGTGGTCGAACGGATCGCGAAGGGCGACTGGAAGCCCGGCGGCGCGATTCCCACCGAGGCCGAACTGGTCAAGGAATTCGGCGTGGCCCGGATGACGGTGTCGCGCGCGCTGCGCGAACTGACGGCCGAGCGCGTGCTGACCCGCATCCAGGGAGCCGGCACGTTCGTCGAACGCCGGCATTACGAATCGACGGTGCTCGAAATCCGCAACATCGCGGACGAGATCGCGGAGCGGGGCCATCGGCACAGCGCGCGGGTGCTGCTGATCGAGCGCAGCGTCGACCCGGAAGCGATCGATGCGCTCGGGCTGCGGTCGGGGCCGGTATTTCACTCGCGCATCGTGCATTTCGAGGAAGACGAGCCGATCCAGTTCGAGGATCGCTACGTCAATCCGGTCTTGTTTCCCGACTATCTCGAGCAGGATTTCACGCTCGAGACGCCGAATCACTACATGGTGCGACTGGCACCGATCCAGCGTGCCGAGTTCAGGATCTACGCGGAGAAGCCCAATGCGCAGGTGCGTCGGCACCTCGTGATGGAAATCGGCGAGCCGTGCCTGTTGCTGCGGCGTCGCACCTGGGTCGGCGATCACGTCGCGACGTCGGTGCAGCTTTGGCATCCGGCATCGCGGTTTCATCTGGCGGGCCGCGTCTAGGGGCGGCCGGGCTGGCATGCAGCGGCGTCGTGCGGGCCTGTGATGTGAACGAGTTCGGGGAAACGGGCAGATCCGGCTGTCGGTCATGCGCCCGGAACCCGGTTGAAGACGACACGGGTTCCGGGCAGTGCCGGTCGCTAAACGGGCGGCGGCACGATGCGCACGGTCATTTCGCCGCGCGCCGGCCGACGGCGCCGAGCACCGCCACGAAGGCCGCTTCGTCCGCACGCAGGCCGCGCGGCGTCCGCTCGACCGCGAGCGCGGCGAGCGCACCCGCCTCGAAGGCGTCCAGCACGGCCGGATGGATGTAGCAGCGCCGGCACACGGCCGGCGTGTTGCGCAGCAGGTCCGCCACCGCGCGCACGGTCTCGACGATCTGCTTGCGCGCGTGCGTGATGCCGCGGTGCTCCACGCGCCGCAACAAGCCGAGTGCGTGCACGCTGCCGGCCCAGGTCCGATAATCCTTCGCGGTGAAATCGGCGCCGCCGGCGTCACGCAGGTAGTCGTTCACGTCGGACGAGCCGACCGGATGGCGCGCGCCGTCGTCGTCCACGTACTGGAACAGCTCGTGACCGGGCAGCTCCGCGCAGCGCCGCACGATCCGCGCGACCCGCGCGTCGTCGACCGTCACGTCGTGTTCGATCCCGCTCTTGCCGGCGAAGCGCAGCCGCACCTGGCCGGGCTGGATCTTCAAATGGCGCTTGCGCAGCGTCGTCAGCCCGTACGAGCCGTTTTCCCGCGCGTATTCGGCGTTGCCGATCCGTGCGAGCGTGGTGTCGAGCAATCGGACGATCGTCGCGACGACCTTGTCGCGCGGCATGCCCGGCAACGCCAGATCACGCGCGACGCGCGCGCGGATGCGCGGCAGCGCCCGCGCGAAGGCGGCCATCCGCGCGTACTTGTTCGCGTCCCGCGTCTCGCGCCACAGCGGGTGATAGCGATACTGCTTGCGCCCGCGCGCGTCGCGGCCGGTTGCCTGCAGATGTCCGCGCGGGTCCATGCAGATCCATACGTCGGTATACGCGGGGGGAATCGCAAGCGCGTCGATGCGGGCGATTTCTTCGGCGTCGCGAACCCGCGCACCGTCAGGTCCGTAATAGGCAAAGCCGTGGCGGAGCCGCCGGCGCGTATAGCCGGGGCGACGGTCGTCGACATGACGCAGGGGCCCGCCGGGCATGCGCGCATTCGGCCGCGATGTCGCGCGTTTCGTCATGCCGCGGCGCGTCGATCGACGCGTGTGCCGATCCGCGTATCGCCGGGCCGTGTTCCGGGCGGACATCCTGCACGCATGTTCTGCTCCTGGTCGTTCGTCGGTTCGAGCCCCGGGGAGCAAGAATCGTGCGCCGATCCCGGCCCGGCTGCGGCCGCGATACCACGCGTGCGAACGAACACACGATGACGAAGGCGGCATTCGGCGGATTCGCCGAACGGAACATGGCGTGGCGGGCGAGTGCGTCGCAAACGCGGCCAGGGCCGGCTGTAACGGGCGGGGCGTGCGTTTAGGTGTTTATACGTATGCCGATTCCGATATCGCCTCAATCCAATATTTCATTGGAAGGTTATCGGACTTGTTCCTAGACTGATGCGGGGCATGCAGACCGGGCCGGCCGAACGCGCCGGCCGGCACCGGCCCCGCACCGCGTTCGCGCCATGCAGAATCAGAACAGCGCCGCGGCAGACAATTACATCATCGGAGACGGACCATGACATTCATCAGGAAGCTGGCGGCCGGTGCGCTCGTCGCCGCGGCGACGGTATGGGCGCCGGGCACGTTCGCCCAGCAGAAGCCGATCACGCTCGGGTTCTCGCAGGTCGGCGCGGAAAGCGCGTGGCGCACCGCGAACACCGTGTCGGTGAAGAGCGCGGCGAAGGACGCCGGCATCAACCTGAAATTCTCCGACGCGCAGCAGAAGCAGGAGAACCAGATTCGCGCGATTCGCTCGTTCATCGCGCAGAAGGTCGACGTGATCGCGTTCTCGCCGGTCGTCGAATCGGGCTGGGAGCCCGTGCTGACCGAAGCGAAGGCCGCGCACATCCCGGTGATCCTGACCGACCGCGCGGTCGACGTGAAGGATCCGTCGCTGTTCGTGACGATGATCGGCTCGGACTTCCTCGAGGAAGGGCGCCGCGCGGGCCACTGGATGGAAGAGCGCTACAAGAACGACCCGGGCCCGATCAACATCGTCGAGCTGCAGGGCACGGTCGGTTCCGCGCCGGCCAACGACCGGCGCGCGGGCCTGCTCGAAGTGATCAAGAACAATCCCAAATTCAAGGTGATCGCGTCGCAGAGCGGCGACTTCACGCTCGCCGGCGGCAAGCAGGTGATGGAAGCGTTCGCGAAGACCTACGGCAAGCAGATCAACGTCGTCTACGCACACAACGACGACATGGCGCTCGGCGCGATCCAGGCGATGGAGGAAGCCGGGATCAAGCCCGGCAAGGACGTGAGCGTCGTGTCGTTCGACGCGACGAAGGGCGGCTTCCAGGCGATGATCGCCGGCAAGATCAACGTCGACGTCGAATGCAGCCCGCTGCTCGGCCCGCAACTGATGAGCGCGGTGAAGGACGTCGTCGCCGGCAAGACGCTGCCCAAGCGCATCGTCACGAACGAGACCGTGTTCCCGATGAGCGTCGCCGCGCAGGTGATGCCGACCCGCAAGTACTGACCGGCCCGGCAGGTCCGGCTCGGGCCGCCGCATCGCGGCCGCCCGAGGATCGCAACCGCTTCGAGGGAGGCTGCATGGAGAGTCCGCCGGTGGTCGAGATGATCGGCATCGACAAGTCGTTTCCGGGCGTCAGCGCGCTGCAGCGCGTGAACTTCCGGCTGTTTCCGGGCGAGATCCATGCGTTGATGGGCCAGAACGGCGCGGGCAAGTCGACGCTGATCAACGTGCTCACCGGCGTGCATGCGCACGATGCAGGCGAGATTCGCGTCGGCGGCCGGCCGGTGCGCTTCGCCGCGCCGCGCGAGGCCGAGGCGGCCGGCATCCAGACGCTCTACCAGGAAGTGAACCTGTGCGCGAACCTGTCGGTCGCGGAGAACATCTTCGCGGGCCGGCAGCCGATGCGGCGCGGCGCGATCGACTGGAACGCGATCCATGCGCGCTCGCGCGCGGCGCTGGCCGAGCTCGACCTGTCGCTCGACGTCACGCGCTCGCTCGATGCGTATCCGATCGCCGTCCAGCAGATGGTCGCGATCGCGCGCGCCGTGTCCGTCGACGCGCGCGTGCTGATTCTCGACGAGCCGACGTCGAGCCTCGACGACGGCGAGGTCGCGCGGCTGTTCGACGTGCTGCGCCGGCTGAAGGCGTCGGGCATCGCGATCCTGTTCGTCACGCACTTTCTCGAGCAGACCTATGCGGTGTCCGACCGGATCACCGTGATGCGCAACGGCGAGCGCGAAGGCGAGTATCTGGCACGCGACCTGCCGGTCGATGCGCTGGTCGCGAAGATGACCGGCCGCGAGCGGATGTCCGACACGCTGCAGGCCGGCGCGGCGGCCGTCGAGCGCACGGCCGGCGGCGCCGCGCCGTTCCTGTCTATGCAGCAGGTCGGCCGGCGCGGGATGATGAGTGCGCTCGATCTCGACGTGCGCCCGGGCGAAATCGTCGGGCTGGCCGGGCTGCTCGGCTCGGGGCGCACCGAAACCGCGCAGCTGGCGTTTGCCGCCGAGCGCGCGGACACCGGCGCGATCGAGATCGACGGCGCGCGCACGCGGCTCGCGTCGCCGCACGATGCGGTCCGGCACGGCATCGCGTACTGTCCGGAGGATCGCAAGAAGGAGGGCATCGTCGCCGCGCTGTCGATCCGCGAGAACATCATCCTCGCGCTACAGGCGCGACGCGGCTGGTGGCGGCTGATCGGGCGCGCGCGGCAGCGCGAGATCGCCGAGACGTACATCGCCCGGCTCGGCATCAAGGCGCGCGACGCGGAGCAGCCGATCGGGCTGCTGTCGGGCGGCAACCAGCAGAAGGTGCTGCTCGCGCGCTGGCTCGCGACGGCCCCGAAGCTGCTGATCCTCGACGAGCCGACGCGCGGCATCGACGTCGCCGCGAAGTTCGACATCATGGAGCGCGTGCTCGCGTTGTGCGCGACCGGGCTCGCGATCCTGTTCATCTCGTCGGAGATCGGCGAGGTGGTGCGCGTGAGCCACCGGATCGCGGTGCTGCGCGACCGGCGCAAGGTCGCCGAACTGACCGGCGCCGACGCTTCCGAGGAGCAGGTGTACCGGCTGATCGCGGGAGGCCAGTCATGACGCGGCTGCGCACGCTGTTTCGTCATCCGCTCGCGTGGCCGGTGCTGACGCTCGTACTGCTGCTGGCGCTCGACGTCGCGTATCGTCCGGGTTTCCTGTCGATCGCGCTGCTCGACGGTCACCTGTTCGGCGCGCCGATCGACATCCTGAACCGCGCGGCGCCGCTCGTGCTCGTGTCGCTCGGGATGACGCTCGTGATCGCGACGCGCGGGATCGACATCTCGGTCGGTGCGATCGTCGCGATTGCCGGCGCGGCCGCGGCGATCGTGCTCGATGCGGACCCGTCGCGGGTCGGCCTGGCGCTCGCGGCCGCGCTCGGTGTCGGGCTGCTGGCCGGCGCGTGGAACGGGCTGCTCGTCGCGTTCGTCGGGATGCAGCCGATCATCGCGACGCTGATCCTGATGGTGGCCGGCCGCGGCGTCGCGCAACTGCTGACGGGCGGTCAGATCATCCCGATCGGCGCGCCGGGCTACCTCGCGCTGGGCGGCGGTTATCTCGCGACCGTGCCGTGCGCGGTGTGGATCGCGGCCGCGACGATCGCGGCGACCGCGCTGCTGGTGAACCGCACGGCGCTCGGGCTGTTCATTCGCGCGATCGGCGTGAACCCGGTCGCGACGCGGCTCGTCGGGCTGCGCTCGGGCGCGGTCGTGTTCGGCGTCTATCTGTGTTCGGGCGTGATGTCGGCGCTGGCCGGCATCCTCGCGAGCTCGAACGTGCGCAGTGCGGACGGCAACAACGCGGGCCTGCTGCTCGAACTCGACGCGATCCTCGCGGTGACGCTCGGCGGCACGTCGCTGCTCGGCGGCCGCTTCAGCCTCGCCGGCTCGGTGCTCGGCGCGCTGATCATCCAGACGCTCACCTACACGACCTATTCGATCGGCGTGCCGCCGGAGGCGACGCTCGTCGTCAAGGCGGTCGTCGTGATCGTCGTGACGCTGATCCAGTCGGACGCGGCGCGTGCGCTCGTCGTCCGGTTCGCGTCGCGACTGCTGCCTGCCGCGCGTTCGCGCGCCACCACCGGAGCGACGCCGCGATGAACCGATTCCTCGCACGGCTTGCCGATCCGCGCACGCTGCCGATCGTCGTGACGATCGTGCTGTTCGCCGCGCTGTTCGGCTTCGGGTCCGTGATGTACACGGGCTTCTTCTCGATGCAGGTGCTGACCGGGCTGCTCGTCGACAACGCATTCCTGCTGATCGTCGCGATCGGGATGACCTTCGTGATCGTGTCGGGCGGCATCGACCTGTCGGTCGGCTCAGTCGTTGCGCTGACAACGATCTTCTGCGCGGTCGGCGCCGAGCGGCTGCACTGGCCCGTGTGGGTGATCGTGCCGCTCGTGCTCGCGTTCGGCGCGCTGTACGGCGCGGCGATGGGCGCGCTGATCCATTACTTCCGTCTGCAGCCGTTCATCGTCACGCTGGCCGGGATGTTTCTCGCGCGCGGCGCGTGCTTCCTGATCACGACGCAGTCGATCACGATCAACGAACCGGTGTTCCATGCGATCGCGGGCATCAGCGTGCCGGTCGGCGGCGGGATGCTGAGCGCGGGCGCGCTGATCGCGCTCGCGACGCTGGCCGTCGCGATCTACGTCGCGCATTTCACGCGCTTCGGCCGCAACGTGTATGCGATCGGCGGCAACGAGCGCTCGGCGCTGCTGATGGGGCTGCCGGTCGCGCGCACGAAGATCGGCGTTTACGCGCTGAGCGGCTTCTGTTCGGCGCTCGGCGGCTTGGTGTTTACGCTGTACGTGCTGTCGGGTTACGGGCTGCAGGCGCAGGGGATGGAGCTCGACGCGATCGCCGCGACCGTGATCGGCGGCACGCTGCTGACGGGTGGCGTGGGCTACGTGATCGGCTCGGTGTTCGGCGTCGGCATCCTCGGCACGATCCAGGTGCTGATCACGTTCGACGGCACGTTGAGTTCGTGGTGGACGCGAATCGTGATCGGCGCGCTGCTGTGCGTGTTCTGCGTGCTGCAGCGCGTGATCGAGCGGCATGCGACGCGGCGGCGCACGGGCGGCACGGGGCTCGGTGCGCGGCCGGCCGATGCGGCGCCGGCGGCACGGCCGGCCGGGACGGGCGAGGATGCGGCGCTGGTATCGGCGACGATGCGGCGCGTGTAGCGGATCGCGCGACAATGCGTGCGGCGCGGCGGCTCGACAGGTCGACGCCGCGCGCCGCGTCATGCGCGAACGCCGACGCGGTATTGCGTGGTCTGCCGATAGACGGCGCCCGGTTGAACGATGACGTCGTCGCGCAGGTCGGCCATGTTGACCTGATCCGGAAAGCCGCCGGCCTCGACGCACAGCGCGGCGTGTCGCGCGCAGCGCGTGCTGCCGCTCACGCGCACGCCGTCCAGATAGTTGCCCGTATAGAGTTGCAGGCCGCGCTGATCGGTCGACACGATCAGCTCGCGGCCGCTTTCCGGATCGTAGATGGTCGCGACCGGCCTGACCGCGCGCGCGCCGTCGCGCAGCACGAAGCAGTGATCGAAACCGCGCGCCCGCGCGAGTTGCGCGTGCGGCCAGTCGAGGCGCGCGCCGAGCGGCGCGCTCTGCCGGAAGTCGAACGCCGTGCCGGTCACATCGGCGGTGCCGGTCGGGATCAGCGCGTCGTCGACTTCGAGGAACGCGTCCGCGTCGATGCTCAGCACGTGGCCGCGTACGTCGCTGCCCGCGCGGCCGCTGAGGTTGAAGTAGCTGTGATTCGTCAGGTTGAGCGGCGTGGGTGCGTCGGTGACGGCGGTGTAGTCGATCGTCAGCGTGCCGTCGTCGTCGAGCGCGTAGCGAACCTGCACGCTCACGTTGCCCGGAAAACCGGCGTCGCCTTCGGGCGAATCGAGCTGCAGCGTCAGCCCGCCGCCATCGTCGACGACCGCCCAGCGCTGGCGGTGAAAGCCGTTCGCGCCGCCGTGCAGCAGGTTGTCGCGCTCGTTGCGATCGAGCCGGTAGTCGACGCCGTCGAGCGTGAAGCGCGCGCCGGCGATCCGGTTCGCCCACCGGCCGATCGTCGCGCCGAGGTAGACGCCCGAATCGACGTATTCGGCGGGCGTGTCGTGCGCGAGCACGATATCGGCGAAGCGTCCGGCACGGTCGGGTGCGAGCCACGACACGACGGTCGCGCCGAGATCGCTGACGACCACGCGCATCCCGTGCGCGTTGCGCAGCGTATAGCGCCGCACCGCGTCGCCGTCGGGCAGCGTGCCCCACGGCTCGGCATGCACGCGTGCGGCGCCGGGCGCCCGGTGGAGAGAGTCGGTATCGATATGCATGGGCGGATTCGATGGGTAAAGGCGGCTTCAATGCGCGGCGATCGCGCGTTCCTGGTATTCGCGCGGCGTGCAGCCGAGTTCGCGCCGGAACACCGCGTACATGTACTGGAGCGACGTGAACCCGCAGCGGATCGCGACTTCGGCGCTCGACGCCTGCCGGCCGGCGAGCAGCGCCTGCGCCGCTTCGAGCTTGTGGCGCAGGATTTCCTGGTGCACGGTGCGCTGCAGTTCGCGCCGGAAGTGTTCCTCGAGCAGCGAGCGAGACACGCCGACGTAGTCGGCGACCTGCTCGGTCTTGATGCCCTGGCACGCGTACTGGCGGATGAAATGGCGTGCACGCATCACGTACGGGCTCGTGAGCGGCTGGTGGCGCGTCGATTCGAGCACGTTGATCCCGACGGGCGGCACGAGAATCCGCCGGTCGGGAAAACGCGCGCCGCGCAGCATCTGGTGCAGCAGGTGCGCGGCGGTCCGGCCCATTTCCTCGGTGCCCTGGATCACGGACGACAGCGGGATGCGCGTCAGCGTGCGGGTGAGCGGATCGTTGTCGATGCCGATGATCGCGACCTGTTCCGGCACCGCGAGGCCGGCGATCAGGCAGGCCTGCAGCAGGTGCCGCGCGCGCGCATCGGTCACCGCGATGATGCCGACGGGCTTCGGCAGCGCGTGCAGCCAGCCGATCAGCTGCTCGATCGCGTGGTTCCAGGCCGATGCGCTCGTCGACAGCCCGCGGTAGATCGGCGCGTCGAGCCCGTCCGCGCGCGCGAGCCGGTCGAACGCCAGCTCGCGCTGCTGCGCCCAGCGGTTCTGCTGCGCGACGGGCAGGCTGTACATCGCGAAGTGCGCGAGCCCGGCGCCGATCAGGTGCGTGTACGCGAGCGACACGAGCTTCGCGTTGTCGGTCGCGATATACGGCACGCCGTCCGGGTACTGCGCCGGATCCTCGTAAGACGAGCCGAGCGCGACGATCGGCAGCGGCGAGCCGGCGAGCGCGTCGGCCACGGCCGGATCGTCGAAGTCGGCCATGATGCCGTCGCCGTCGAAGTGCTCGATGCCGGCGAGCCGGCAGCGGAAATCGTCTTCGAGGAACAGGTCCCACACCACGCGCGTTGAGCGCAGGTACTGGCCGATGCCGCTGATGATCTCGCGGTCGTAGACCTTGTTGGCGTTGAACAGCAGCGCGATGCGGTGCGGTGTCTGGCTGGAAGGGGCGCGGGTCATCTCGGTCTCGAAGCGCGCGCCGTGCGGGGCGTCGCGCCGTTGTCTCCGGGGGCGCGGGGCGTGCCGCGCGATGGTTGGGTGTTCGGCGATTGTAGGACGGAACGCATGCCGTGCGCAGCGTGCTGGCAAGAAACGTTAAGCGTACTGCGCAATTTCGCAATTGCGGGCGGGCAGGCGCACGGGCACGATCCAGCCAGATCGAATCCGGCCCGCGTGCCCACGCGCCGCGCGCCGCACCGCAACAAGAAACCGCACGGAGACACCATGTCGTATTTCGAACAGATTCCCGCGATTCGCTACGAAGGTCCGCAATCGGACAATCCGCTTGCCTACCGGTATTACGACCGCACGAAGCAGGTGCTCGGCAAGACGCTGGAAGCGCATCTGCGCATCGCGGTGTGCTACTGGCACACGTTCGTGTGGCCGGGCCACGACATGTTCGGCCAGGGCGCGTTCCGGCGGCCGTGGCAGCAGCCGGGCGATGCGCTCGAGCGGGCGCGGCAGAAGGCGGATGCGGCGTTCGAGTTCTTCACGAAGCTCGGCACGCCGTTCTACACGTTTCACGACACCGACGTCGCGCCGGAGGGCGACAGCCTGCGCGAGTACGTCGAGAACTTCGCGCGGATGACCGACTACCTCGGCGAGCGTCAGCAGGCCACGGGCGTCCGGCTGCTGTGGGGCACCGCGAACCTGTTCTCGCATCCGCGCTTCGCGGCGGGCGCGGCGACCAACCCGAATCCCGACGTGTTCGCGTGGGCGGCGACGCAAGTGCGTCACGCGCTCGATGCGACGCACCGGCTCGGCGGCGAGAACTACGTGCTGTGGGGGGGCCGCGAAGGCTACGAGACGCTGCTCAATACCGATCTCGTGCGCGAGCGCGAGCAGTTCGCGCGCTTCCTGTCGATGGTCGTCGAGCACAAGCACCGGATCGGCTTCACCGGCGCACTGCTGATCGAGCCGAAGCCGCAGGAGCCGACCAAGCACCAGTACGACCACGACGTCGCGACCGTGCACGGTTTCCTCACGCAGTACGGATTGCAGAACGAGATCCGCGTGAATATCGAGGCGAACCATGCGACGCTCGCCGGCCATTCGTTCCATCACGAGATCGCGAACGCGTTCGCGCTCGACGTGTTCGGCAGCGTCGACGCGAATCGCGGCGATCCGCAGAACGGCTGGGACACCGACCAGTTTCCGAACAGCGTCGAGGAACTGACGCTCGCGTTCTACGAGATCCTGCGCCACGGCGGTTTCACCACCGGCGGCATGAACTTCGACGCGAAGGTGCGCCGCCAGAGCGTCGATCCGGAAGACCTGTTCCACGGCCACGTGGGCGCGATCGACGTGCTCGCGCTGGCGCTGGAGCGCGCCGCCGTGCTGGTCGAGAACGACCGGCTCGACGCGCTGCGCCGGCAGCGCTACGCGCAGTGGGACAGCGCATTCGGCCGCGAGATCCTGGCGGGCGGCTACACGCTGGAGTCGCTCGCCGCCGACGCGCTCGCGCGCGGCGTGAATCCGCAGCATGCGAGCGGCGGGCAGGAGCGGCTCGAGAACATCGTGAACCAGGCCATCTACGGGCTGCGTTGACGCCATGTATATCGGAGTCGACCTCGGTACGTCGGGCGTGAAGGCCGTGCTGCTCGACCGCGACGGTGCGGTGCGGGCCAGCGCGAGCCAGGCGCTGACGGTGAGCCGGCCGCGGCCGCGCTCGTCCGAACAGGCGCCGCGCGACTGGTGGGACGCGGCGTGCGGTGCGCTGGCGGCGCTGGTCGCCGACGCGCGCGCGGCCGGCATCGATCCGCACGACATCGGCGCGATCGGGCTCACCGGGCAAATGCACGGCGCGACGCTGCTCGATGCGCGGGGCGACGTGCTGCGCCCCGCGATCCTGTGGAACGACGGCCGCGCGGACGCCGAGTGCGCGGAACTCGAGCGGCTGGCGCCCACGTTGCGTGCCGTCGCCGGCAATCTGGCGATGCCCGGTTTCACCGCGCCGAAACTCCTGTGGGTGCGCCGGCACGAGCCGGATGTATTCGCGCGGATCGCCCACGTGCTGCTGCCGAAGGATTATCTGCGCTACCGGTTGACCGGCACGTTCGCGACCGACCCGTCGGATGCGGCCGGCACGCTGTGGCTCGACGTCGCGAAGCGCGACTACGACGACGGGCTCCTGGCCGCATGCGGGCTGTCGCGCGCGCAGGTGCCCGCCGTGTTCGAGGGCAACCGCATCGCCGGCACGCTGCTGCCGGGCGTCGCACGCTCGCTCGGGTTGCGCGAGATTCCGGTCGTCGCGGGCGGGGGCGACAACGCGGCCGGCGCGGTGGGCGTGGGCATCGTGCGGCCCGGCGACGCGCTGCTGTCGCTCGGCACGTCGGGTGTCTATTTCGCCGTGTCGGACGGGTTTCGCGCGAATCCCGAATCGGCGGTGCACAGTTTCTGTCATGCGTTGCCGCACACCTGGCACCTGATGTCGGTGATGCTGAACGCGGCCGGCTGCATCGATTTCACCGCGCAACTGGCCGGGTACGACGGCGTGGCCGCGCTGCTCGCCGACGCGCAGGACAACGCGCGCGCGGAGCGCCCGTGGTTCCTGCCTTATCTGAGCGGCGAGCGCACGCCGCACAACGACGTGAACGCGAAGGGCGTGTTCTACGGGATGACGCCCGATACGCGGCGCGCGGATCTCGCGAACGCGACGCTCGAAGGCGTCGGCTTCGCGCTGCTCGACGGGATCGACGCGCTGCATGCGGCCGGGCTCGCGCCGGACGGCATCACGGTGATCGGCGGCGGCTCGCGCAGCGCGTACTGGACGCAGATGCTCGCCGACCTGAGCGGCCGCGCGCTGACCTTGCGCGCGGGCGGCGAAGTCGGTCCGGCGCTCGGCGCCGCGCGGCTCGCGCATCTCGCGCTCGAACCGGAGGCGCCGCTCGACGCCGTGTGCCCGCAGCCGCCCGTCGTCGCGGTGCGGGAGCCCGACATGGCGCGCCACGCGTGGTATCGGGACGCGCGGCGCCCGACGTTTCGCGCGTTGTACCGGGCGCTCGAACCGGTGTTCGCGGCAGGCGCGTAACGCGCCGCACGAAGCCGTGCCGCGCGGTGGCAAGACGATGGGCGAGCGGCTTCGGCGGCTGCCCGGCGTTCGTGACGTTGTCCAATAAAGAGAGGAATGGAGACATGAAATCCGTGAAACGTCGTACCGTATTGAATGCGCTGGCCGGCGCCGCCGCGCTGGCGGTCCTCGCGCTGGGCGCGCCGCTCGCGCATGCGAGCAAGGACAAGCCGGAAATCGGCTTCTGCATCGACGACCTGCGCGTCGAGCGCTGGTCGCGCGACCGCGACTATTTCGTGGCCGCCGCCACGAAGCTCGGCGCGAAAGTGTCCGTGCAGTCCGCGGATGCGAGCGAGGAGCGGCAGATCTCGCAGATCGAGAACCTGATCTCGCGCGGCGTGGACGTGATCGTGATCGTCCCGTTCAATTCGAAGACGCTTGGCAACGTGGTGGCCGAGGCGCGCAAGGCCGGCATCAAGGTGGTGTCCTACGACCGGCTGATCCTCGACGCCGACGTCGATGCGTACATCTCGTTCGACAACGAGAAGGTCGGCGAACTGCAGGCGCAGGGCGTCGTCGACGCGAAGCCGAAGGGCAACTATTTCCTGCTCGGCGGCGCGCCGACCGACAACAACGCGAAGATGCTGCGCGAAGGGCAACTGAAGGTGCTGAAGCCGGCGATCGATCGCGGCGACATCAAGGTCGTCGGCCAGCAGTGGGTGCCGGAGTGGAGCGCGTCGACCGCGCTGCGGATCGTCGAGGATGCGCTGACCGCGAACAACAACCGGATCGATGCGATCGTCGCGTCGAACGACGGCACCGCGGGCGGCGCGATCCAGGCGCTCGCCGCGCAGCATCTGGCCGGCAAGGTGCCGGTGTCCGGGCAGGATGCGGATCTCGCCGCCGTCAAGCGCGTGATCGCCGGGACGCAGACGATGACCGTCTACAAGCCGCTCAAGCTGATCGCGAGCGAAGCGGCGAAGCTCGCGGTGGATCTCGCCAAGGGCACGAAGCCCGCGTTCAATGCGCAGTACGACAACGGCAGGAAGAAGGTCGACACGGTGCTGCTGCAGCCGACGCTCCTGACCAAGCGCAATGTCGACGTCGTCGTGAAGGACGGCTTCTATACCCAGGCACAGCTGGCGAGCCAGTAACGGCGCGGTGCGCGGGCGGCCCACCGGCGCGTCCGCGCGCACACTGCGAGGCATGAGCGAATGACCGAACCCTTGCTGACGATGCGCGGCATCGTCAAGGAATTCGACGGCGTGAAGGCGCTGGACGGCATCGACCTGATGGTGCGGCCGGGCGAGTGCGTGGGGCTGTGCGGCGAGAACGGCGCGGGCAAATCGACGCTGATGAAAGTGCTGTCGGGCGTGTATCCGCACGGCACGTGGGACGGCGAGATCCGCTGGGAGGGCGCGCCGCTCGTCGCGTCCGGCGTGCGCGACACCGAGCGTGCGGGCATCGTGATCATCCACCAGGAATTGATGCTCGTGCCCGAGCTGTCGGTGGCCGAGAACATCTTCCTCGGCAACGAGATCACGCTGCCGGGCGGGCGCATGAACTTCGCGGCGATGGTGCAGCGTGCCGAGGCACTCCTGCACGAACTGCGGATCGACTCGATCAACGTCGCGCAGCCGGTGATGAACTACGGCGGCGGGCACCAGCAACTGATCGAGATCGCGAAGGCGCTGAACAAGCGCGCGAAGCTGCTGATCCTCGACGAGCCGTCTTCGTCGCTGAGCGCGTCCGAAACGCGCATCCTGCTCGACATCGTGCGCGACCTGAAGCGCCGCGGCGTCGCGTGCGTGTACATCTCGCACAAGCTCGACGAGGTCGAGGCGGTGTGCGACACCGTGACCGTGATCCGCGACGGCCGTCATGTCGCGACCGAGCCGATGCGCGCGCTGACGACCGACCGGATCATCGCGATGATGGTCGGCCGCGAGATCCGCGATCTGTATCCGCGCGAGCCGCACGATATCGGCGAGGTCGTGCTGGAGGCGCGCCACGTGACCTGCCGCGACGTGACGAACCCGCGCCGCAAGCGGGTCGACGACGTGTCGTTCAGCGTGCGGCGCGGCGAGATCCTCGGCGTCGCGGGGCTCGTCGGCGCGGGCCGTACCGAGCTGATGCAGGCGATCTTCGGCGCGTACCCGGGCGCGTGCACGGCGACCGTGCTGATGAACGGCCGGCCGTTGTCGATCCGGACGCCTGCCGATGCGATTCGCGCCGGCATCGCGATGGTGCCCGAGGACCGCAAGCGTCACGGCATCGTGCCGCAGCTCGGTGTCGGCCACAACATCACGCTGGCGGTGCTGCGGCGCTTCGCGGCGCGCGGCCGGATCGACGCGGCGGCCGAGCTGGATGCGATCCGCACCGAGATGCAGCGGCTGTCGGTGCGCGCCGCGCATCCGTTCCTGCCGATCGCGAGCCTGTCCGGCGGCAACCAGCAGAAGGCCGTGCTCGCGAAGATGCTGCTGGCCGAGCCGCAGGTGCTGATTCTCGACGAGCCGACGCGCGGCGTCGACGTGGGCGCGAAGGCCGAGATCTACCGGCTCGTGTTCGCGCTCGCGAAGCGCGGCGTCGCGCTGATCGTCGTGTCGTCGGAAATGCCGGAGGTGCTCGGGCTCGCCGATCGCGTGCTGGTGATCGGCGAAGGCGAGCTGCGCGGGGATTTCGTCAACGAAGGCCTCACGCAGGAACAGATCCTCGGCGCCGCGCTGAAATCCGGCCGGCGGCCGACCGAACCCACCGCAGCGAGTGCGACATGAATCCAGAACTTTCCTCTTCCACCCCGGCGACGCAGGACGCGGAGGCGCGCCGTTCAAGCGGCCACGACGCGGTGCACGCCGCGGGCCGCCCGACCGGCAGCCAGCTTCGCCAGGTCTTCGTGCGCTACAAGATCCTCGCGCTGCTGCTCGCGGTCGCGGCGATCTGGGCCTTCTTCTCGGTGCTGACCGACGGCGCGTTCGTCACGCCGCGCAACGTGTCGAACCTGCTGCGGCAGATGTCGATCACCGGCATGCTCGCCTGCGGGATGGTGTTCGTGATCATCGCGGGCGAGATCGACCTGTCGGTCGGCTCGCTGCTCGGGCTGCTCGGCGGCGTCGCGGCGATCCTCGACGTGAACCGCCACTGGCCGGTCGCCGCGACGGTGCCGGCGGTGCTCGCGCTCGGCGTGCTGATCGGGCTCTTCAACGGCTGGTGGTCGACCTACCGGCGCGTGCCGTCGTTCATCGTCGGGTTGGGCGGGATGCTCGCGTTTCGCGGGATCCTGCTCGGCGTGACGGGCGGCTCGACGATCGCGCCGGTGTCCGACGGCTTCGTGTTCCTCGGGCAGGGCTACCTGCCGCGCATGGCCGGGGACGGCCTCGCGCTGCTGCTGTTCGCGCTCGTCGCGCTGCTGGTCGTGCGCCAGCGCGGCACGCGGCGACGCTACCGCCTGGCGGTCGCGCCGCCGTGGCAGGACGCCGTCAAGATCGTGGGCGCGGGCGCGGTGCTGTTCGCGTTCGTCGCGACGCTCGACCGCTACGGCGGCATCCCGGTGCCGGTGCTGCTGCTGCTCGCGCTGCTCGGCGTCTTCTCGTGGATCGCGACGCAGACCGTGTTCGGGCGGCGCATCTACGCGGTCGGCTCGAATCTCGAGGCGACGCGACTGTCGGGCGTCGACACCGACCGCGTGAAGCTTGCGATCTTCGCGCTGATGGGGCTGATGTGCGCGTTCGCCGGCATCGTGAACACCGCGCGGCTCGCGGCCGGCTCGCCGTCCGCGGGCACGATGGGCGAACTCGACGCGATCGCCGCGTGCTTCATCGGCGGCACGTCGATGCGCGGCGGCTCGGGCACCGTGTACGGCGCGCTGATCGGCGCGCTGGTGATGGCGAGCCTCGACAACGGCATGTCGATGCTGGACGTCGACGCGTACTGGCAGATGATCGTCAAGGGCGCGGTGCTGGTGCTGGCGGTGTGGATCGACGTGGTGTCGCGGTCGAACCGGCGGTGACGCAGCGTGCGGCCGCCCGTCAACGGGAGAGGGACATGAAACGGAACACGGTGCCGATGCCCGGCATCGCCATGCTGGCGGCGCCGGCGCACGGAGCGCCGGCCGTCGAACCGGGCCGCGGGCCGGTGCTCGGCCTGGGCGATCCGCGCGACCGCCGGATCATCGCGGATGCATTGCGCACGCTGTTGCGCGAGCGCTCGGAAGCGCTCGCGTTCGCGATGCGCGTCGCGCGCGAGCACGATCGGCCGACGCCGGACGCGAACGATTTCGCGCTGACCGACATCATCCGGCTCGCGCGCATCGTCGAGCGCGCGGAGCGCGTCGGCGGCGCCGTGAACGAGGTTGCGCACGAGGGCATGCGTTGACGCGTGGAAGAGGCGGCGCAACACCGTTCGCGCGGTCGGCATGACTCGATGCGCTCGCGCCGCGCGTGTCCCGCATCGTGCGCGGGCCGTTACGGCAGCGGCGCACCCCACGCCGCGGTCACGTCGCCGCCGAGCCGCCATTCGCTGAACGGGCGGCGCGGCGCGATGATCGCGGGCAGCCGGCGATCGCCGAAGCGTGCGTAGTACGGCTCGACCCAGCTCAGTTCGTCGCGGAACGTCCACGGGAACAGGTCCTGCCTGACCGGCGTGATCTTCCTGAAACTGTCGGGGTTCTCCACCGCGTCGATCACGAGGTTGGCCAGGCGGCCGATCGCGCCGCCGTTCTCGCGATACAGGTCGATCTTGCGCCGGTGCACGAGCTCCGCCGCGAACACGAGCGGCAGCAGCGCGAAGGTGTGATAGTGCAGCGCGCGGTTGCCGCGCTTGACTTCCCGCGCCAGCGAACCGTCCGCGGCGATGTCGCGGATTCCTTCGCGCACGCGCAGCAGGCCCGAGTCGATCAGGCTCGCGTTGTCGGTCACGGTGCCGATGGCGATCAGGTCGAGGCCCGCCCAGTACACGAGGTTGTTGTGCAGGCGGTTGATTGCCTCCGAATCGCGGGTGGCGATCGCGATGCGTTCGAGCCACGGGTCGATCGCGTTGAATGGCGCGCGGTTCGCTTCGCGCACGCCGGGCGGCATGCGCAGGATCACCATCGCGAAGTCGGTGCCGGCCCACGAACGCTCGAAATATCCCTGATAGCCGGAGATTTTGCCCATCAGCGCATCCGATTGCGCCCAACTGTCGAGCAGCGTCAGCGCGCACGACCAGTCGGCGCGTTCCGCCGCGGCGTTCAGCTTCGCGACGAAATCGCGCATCGGCTTCACGTCGCGCGCGTAGCCGGTCGGGTCGTCGTAGTAGCCGGGCGGATCGATCGTCCGCACCGGGGCGGGCACGTCGCAGGCGCGGCTCGCGGACGCGGCGCCGAACAGCGCACCGGCGGCGAACAAGGCGACGGAGAGTCTTCGGCAGGCAATGGCGCGCATGCTGTCCTCGGGGCAAGGGGCGGGAGTGTCGAGCCGCAGGCAGTCTAGCGCTTGGTTCTTTCAGCGGCCTTTCCCGATGGCGACCGTTGCCGTCCGGCGCGACGCGTCGTATTCGCGCGGGTCCCGGCGTCGTATGCTTTACGTTATCCTGTCGCCCTCGACCGCATGCCCGATCCGATGAAGCGTCCGCCGTTCTCCACTCAACTCGTCATGCTCTGGGCGCTCGTCGCGGCGCTCTGCGCGACGCTGGTCGCGGTCGTCTGGGTCATGGCCAGTTCCGCCGAAGGGCAGCAGATCGCCGGTGCGCGGGCCGCGGGCGCAGCGGCCTGCGAAGCGGTCGCGTCGCGTTACGATACGTCCGCGCCGGCCGGCGCGCAGCCGGATGCCGCGCTGATGCATGCGATCCTCGATATCGTCCTCGCGCGCACGCCGGACATGGAAGGCGGTTTCTGGACGGCGGGCGGCGGCGCCGCGGCGAGCGGTTTTCTCGCGTATTCCTTTCCCACCTATCAGGGCAGCGGCATCAAGCGCGACGTGCCGGACGCGGAAACGCCGCTGATTCTCCGCACGCTGCGCGCGGCCGCCGCGACGCGCGCCGCGACGTCGAACGCCGTCGAGGGCGCGCAGGACGCCGTGATCGCGGCGGCGTGCCCCGTCCGCGCCGGATCGGGCCTGTTCGTCTGGATGCTGACGCGCGCCCGCCCGCCGCTCGGCCGGCACGGCGAGCTGCTGGCGCTGGGCCTCGCCGGCGTGCTCGCGGTGATTCTCGCGATCGCGGCGGCGCTGGCCATCGGATTGCGCCGCTGGAAGCGCAATCTCGCGCGGATCGAGACCGGGCTCGGACCCGACGGTCGCGAACCGCACCTGCCTTACGTCGGCGAGTCGGATCTCGACCGAATCATCGAGGCGTTCAACGCGCGCGCACGGCGTGCCGAACACCTGCAGCAGCAGGCCGTCGAACTCCGCACGCGGCTCGCGCAGGCGGAACGCTTCGGGATGCTGGGCAAGCTGGCCGCCCAGGTCGCGCACGAGATTCGCAACCCGATGGGCGCGATGCGGCTGAAAGCCGAAAACGCGCTGGCCGGCGACAGCGGGCGGCAGCAGGATGCGCTGCGCGTGATCCTGGCGCAGATCGAACGCATCGATGCGCAACTGTCCGGCCTGCTTGCGCTGACGCAGCCGGTCAGCCCGCATGCGACGCGGGTCGATGTCGACGTGTGGCTCGCGCAGGTCGTCGACGCGCACCGCGAGCTGGCGCAGCGTCGGTCGATCGAGCTCGCATGGTCGCGCGGCGAGCCTCGCGAACGCGTGGCGGAGCCCGCCGGTTTCCCCGTGTTCGATCCCGACCAGATGCGCCGCGCACTGGACAACCTGGTGCTCAATGCGCTGCGCCATGCCGGCGACGGCGGCGCGGTCACGCTGACCGCCGCGCGTCGCACCGATGCCGGACGCGACTGGCTGAGGATCACCGTGTCGGATACCGGCCCCGGCGTTCCCGCCGAGCAGCGCGACCGCATTTTCGAGCCGTTCGTGACGGGACGGGCGGACGGCACGGGCCTCGGTCTTGCGGTCGTCCGCGAAGTGGCCGCGGCGCACGGCGGCCAGGCCTGGCTCGACGACGTGCCGCGCGGCGCCTCCTTCGTCATTGAAATCCCATGGCAACCATCCTCATAGTCGACGACGACGCGGCGTTTCGCGACGGCCTGGCCGAGACGCTCGCCGATCTCGGCCATCGCGTCGTCGAAGCGGAGGCCGGGCAAGCGGCGTTGAGCGTGCTGCGCGATGGCGTCCGCGTCGATTGCATCTTTCTGGATTACCGCCTGCCCGACCTGGACGGGCTCGCGGTGCTCGCGCAATTGCGCGACGATCCCGCGCTGGCCGCGATTCCGGTCGTGATGCTGACCGCCCATGCGACCAGCGACAACACGATCGACGCGATGCGGCTTGGCGCGTTCGATCACCTGACCAAGCCGATCGGGCGCCGCGACATCGCGCAACTGCTCACGCGCGTCGTGTCCGCGAACACGCCGCCGGCGGCCGCCGAGCCGCACGGCGACGGGTTCGCGCGCGAACCCGTGTCGACCCGCCCCCGGCTGCTGGGCGTGAGCGCCGCGATGCGCGACGTGCAAAAGCAGATCGGCCGCGCCGCGACGAGCGACGCGACCGTACTCGTCACCGGCGAGACGGGTACCGGCAAGGAAGTGGCGGCCCGCGTGCTGCATGCGGCGTCGGCGCGGCATGCGCAGCCGTTCGTCGCGGTCAACTGCGCGGCGATTCCGGCCGATCTGCTCGAAAGCGAATTGTTCGGGCATCGTCGCGGCGCGTTTACCGGCGCGCATGCCGATCGCGCCGGACGGCTCGTCGAGGCCGACGGCGGCACGCTGTTTCTCGACGAGATCGGCGACATGCCCGCCGCGATGCAGGCCAAGCTGCTGCGCGCGCTGCAGGAGCGCCAGGTGACGCCGCTCGGCGCGGATCGTCCGACGGCGATCGACATTCGCGTGGTGGCCGCGACGCACCGCGATCTTGCCGCGGCGGTCGCGAACGGCACGTTTCGCGAAGATCTGTTCTATCGCCTGAACGTCATTCCGCTGCACTTGCCGCCGCTCGCGGAGCGCGTGGCCGACATCCTGCCGCTGGCCGCGCATTTCCTGGCGGGGGCGGCAGGCGCGCGCCCGTTGCACCTGACGAACGACGCGCAGCGGGCGTTGCTCGATCATCGCTGGCCCGGGAACGTCCGGGAACTGCGCAACGTGATGGAGCGGGCGGCCGCGCTGGCGCCCGGGCCGGCCATCGGTGCGGCCGATCTCGGGCTGGCCGCCGTGCCCGCGCTTCAGAACGGCAGCGACACGCTCGCGCTGCCGGCCTCGCTGTTCGACCTGCCGTTGCCCGATGCGCTGGCGGCGGTCGAGCGCGCCGCGATCCTGCGCGCGCTCGAGCGCGCGAACGGCAATCGCGCGGAGGCCGCGCGGCAGCTCGGTATCGGCCGGCAATCGCTCTACGCGCGCATGGCTCATCTGGGGATCGAGCGCGACGACTAGCCGCGCCGATGTGACTGTCGGAATCTCCGACAACGGCGGGTGAAACATGTCGGGAATCCCGACACGTCCCGCACGGTCCGTCGTCCGGAACACCGCCCGGCGGGCGCGCGCGTGCTGGCACGCGTGTTGCGAATATCGACGCATCGCAACCCGTTGCCGGAGCCCGCCATGATGTCGACCCCACTTGCCGCGCGTTCGCGGCCGCCGCGGCGCGCCGCCGTTCGCCGCACCGCTGTCGGACTGTGCGCCGTCGCGCTGCTTGCCGCGGCGACCGCCTGCGCCGCGCACACTCCGCCCGCGCGGCGGGCGGAGGGGCCGCCCGGCGCACCGCCGCGCGCCGGCCTCGACCCGGCGCCGCCGGTCGGCGTGCCCGGCGGCGGCATCGCTCCCGACGCGCTCGTGTCCGGCACGCTGGCACGCATGACGATCAACCCGGAAGGCGACGTCGACGGTTTCGTGCTGACCGACGGCACGCTCGTCCGCCTGCCGCCGCATCTCGGCACGCAACTGGTCGCGCTCGCGCGGCCGGGCG
>NZ_JAAGPK010000180.1:0-237 GCF_017104685.1 Burkholderia sp. Tr-20355
AGTGTAGCAGTAACTCAATGCAGTGTAGTGTGCGTATGAGTAGTGGCTGATGGTGGAGTGCATATATGTAGGAAGTGTAAGGAAGGAGGTGTAACTAAAACGACTGACGTGAAGACAAGTGAAAAGAGGTAGAGGGGTATGAATTGGTGTACTGTGCTGCATGGTAAGCAATAGTGGATGATGATGTATGGTGGAGAGGACTCGAAGTGCGACGCGAGGTCTGTTGATTTTTTTTTT
>NZ_JAAGPK010000181.1:0-14465 GCF_017104685.1 Burkholderia sp. Tr-20355
CGGCGCAGCTTGCGCGCGAGCCACGAACCCGCGAAGAAGAGAAGGATCAGGAGAAGAATCTGTCGCATCGGAAACCTGCGGTCAAACCACGGAACGGTGCAGCAGCACCTCGAAAACGAACCGGCTGCCGACATACGCGAGCAGCAGCGCGGCGAACGACACGAGCACCCAGCGCGCGGCGCCGCGGCCGCGCCAGCCCGACGTCTTGCGGGCAACCAGCAGGCCGCCGAACATCAGCCACGACAGGATCGCGAACACGGTCTTGTGGTCGAGCCGCAGCGCGCGCGCGTCGATCTGCTCGCTAAACAGGATGCCCGACGCGAGCGTCAGCGTGAGCAGCACGAAGCCGGCGCCGATCAGGCGGAACAGCAGCTTCTCGAGCGTGAGCAGCGGCGGCAGCGTTTCGAGCCAGCTCGCGATCCAGCCCGTCGAGCCGTCGCGCCCGCCGCTGCGCAGCGACTGCAGCCGCCGCTCGACCATCAGCATCAGGATCGCGTGCAGCGCGGCGATCGCGAACAGCCCGTACGCGATGTTCGCAATCAGGAAGTGCAGCTTGAACAGCGGTGCCGCGGCATAAGGAAGCACCCGCACGCCGCCGAACACGAGCGGCAGCAGCGACGCGCCGCACGCGAGCGGCAAGACCAGCAGGCGCAGGCTGTCGAGCGGAAAGAAGAAGCTCTCGATCCAGTAGATGCCGGCGCCGAGCCAGAACATCGCGGACAGCGCGAACGCGAAGCCGAACACCATCGCGTCGTTCGGAAAGATCGTCATGTGGAGCAGTACGCCGTGCGCGACGAGCGCGGCGAACAGCAGCGCGCGGCCGGCCCCGCTCATCCCCGACGCGGCGGACGCGGGAACCGGCACGGCCGGCACGCTCGCGACGAGCGGCGTCGCACCCTGGCGGTGCGTGCGCCAGCCTGCGACGGCGAGGCCGCCGTACAGGAATGCGGTGAGGGCATACAGTACAATATCCATGTTCGAAGTTTACACTAGGCCCCCTTCCCGCGACGGCTCCCTTTGTTCGGTTCCGCCGCGCCTTCGGGCCCCACTGTCCATCGCTCCCCATGCTCGACAATCTCACTCAACGGATGGCGCGCGTCGTCAAGACGCTGCGCGGCGAGGCCCGGCTCACCGAGGCGAACACGCAGGAGATGCTCCGCGAGGTGCGTCTCGCGCTGCTCGAGGCCGACGTTTCGCTGCCGGTCGTCCGCGAATTCATCGCCAAGGTCAAGGAAAAGGCGCTCGGCGAAGAAGTGATCAGCAGCCTGTCGCCGGGCCAGGCGCTCGTCGGCGTGGTCCAGAAGGAACTGACCGCCGTGATCGGCGGCGACTACGAAGGCAAGGCCGCCGAGCTGAACCTCGCGGTCACGCCGCCCGCCGTGATCCTGATGGCCGGCCTGCAGGGCGCGGGCAAGACCACGACCGCCGGCAAGCTCGCGAAGCTGCTGCGCGAGAAGTACAAGAAGAAGGTGCTGACCGTGTCGTGCGACGTGTATCGCCCGGCCGCGATCATGCAGCTGAAAACGGTGAGCGAACAGGTCGGCGCCGACTTCTTCCCGTCCACGCCCGACCAGAAACCCGTCGACATCGCAATTGCGGCCGTCGACTGGGCGAAGCGCCACTACCATGACGTACTGATCGTCGACACGGCCGGCCGCCTCGGTATCGACGAGGCGATGATGCAGGAAATCGCCGCGCTGCACGGCACGCTGAAGCCGGCCGAAACGCTGTTCGTCGTCGACGCGATGCTCGGCCAGGATGCGGTCAACACCGCGAAGGCGTTCAACGACACGCTGCCGCTCACCGGCGTCGTGCTGACCAAGCTCGACGGCGACTCACGCGGCGGCGCCGCGCTGTCGGTGCGCCACATCACGGGCAAGCCGATCAAGTTCGTCGGCGTCGCCGAGAAGCTCGACGGCCTGGAAGTGTTCCACCCCGACCGGATGGCGAACCGGATCCTCGGCATGGGCGACATCCTCGCGCTCGTCGAGGAGGCACAGCGCGGCGTCGACGTGCAGGCCGCGCAGAAGCTGGCCGACAAGGTCAAGAAAGGCGGCGACTTCGACCTGAACGATTTCCGCGCGCAGATCTCGCAGATGAAGAACATGGGCGGCCTGTCGTCGCTGATGGACAAGCTGCCCGCGCAGTTCCAGCAGGCGGCCGCCGGGGCCGACATGGGCCAGGCCGAAAAGCAGATCCGCCGGATGGAAGGCATCATCAGCTCGATGACGCCGGCCGAGCGCGCCAAACCCGAAATCATCAAGGCGACGCGCAAGCGCCGCATTGCAGCCGGCGCGGGCGTGCCGGTGCAGGAAGTCAACCGGATGCTGAACCAGTACGATCAGATGCGTACGATGATGAAGAAGCTGAAGGGCGGCAACATGCAGAAGATGATGCGCGGCCTGAAGGGCATGATGCCCGGCATGCGCTGATTCCGCCCGCCGGCCGGGCGCGCGGGTTTTTGCTGTAGCGCGCGCCCGCCGTTCTGCTTCATTCTTATTTGTATACCGACTGCCCGCCAGAACACATGAACCGCGAAGAAGCCCTCCACATTTTCAACCACTCCGAAGAGATCGTGTCGGCCGATGCCGTCAACGCGTCGATCTCCACGATGGCCGACGCGATCCGCGCCGAGATCGGCGACGCGTTCCCGCTCGTTCTCTCGGTGATGGGCGGCGCCGCGGTGTTTACCGGGATGCTGCTGCCGCATCTCGATTTCCCGCTCGAATTCGACTACATCCACCTGACCCGCTACCGCAACACGACGCAGGGCAGCCCGGAAATGCACTGGCGCGTCGCGCCGCGCGAATCGGTGAAGGACCGGATCGTGCTCGTGCTCGACGACATCCTCGACGAGGGCGAGACGATGGCCGCGATCCGCGACCGGATCCTCGACATGGGCGCGCAGCGCTTCATGTCGGCCGTGCTGTGCGAGAAGACGCTCGCGAAGGCGAAGCCGCTGCACCCCGACTTCTGCGGCTTCTCGGTGCCGGACCGCTACGTGTTCGGCTGCGGGATGGACGCAAAGGGCTACTGGCGCAACCTGCCGACGATCCGCGCGCTGACCGCCGACGTCTGATCGCCGCCCTGCCGGCCCCATAAGAAAAGCGGCGCGCCGGTTTCCCGGCGCGCCGCTTTTTTTCGTGCGTACGCGGCCTGCCCTACAACTGGTGCACGAACGCGCGAATGCCGGCCAGCAGCATCTCGACCGAGATCGCGACGAGCACGAGGCCCATCAGCCGCTCGAACGCCGCGACCGTCCGCTCGCCGAGCCATTGCTGGATCCGCTCGGCCAGCACCAGCGTGATCGCGCAGACGAGCATCGTGACCGTCAGCGCGCCGGCCCACTCGAGCATCTTGCCGGGCGCCTGCGACGTCAGCAGCATCACCGTCGCCAGCGCGGACGGCCCGGCGAGTGCCGGAATCGCGAGCGGCACGATGAACGGTTCGCCGCCCGCGCGCGGATCGCTGCCGAGCGCGCCGTCCGGGTGCGGGAAGATCATCCGCAGCGCGATCAGGAACAGCACGATCCCGCCGCCGAGCCGCAGCGACAGGTCGGTGAGGCTCATCATCCGCAGGAAGCGGTCGCCGACCACCATGAAGAACAGCAGGATCACGAACGCGATCCCCACTTCACGCAGGATCAGCTTCACGCGCCGCTCGCGCGGCACGTCCCGCATCGCCGAAATGAACAGCGGGATGTTGCCGAGCGGATCGGTGATCAGCACCAAGAGCACGGTGGCCGACAGGAACGTGTATTCCATCGTGTCCCCCGGGCGCCGAGCTTAGCGTGCGAGCGCGGCGCGGATCTTCTCCGCGACCGTCGCCGCAGCCGCGTCGGCCGGCAACAGCGTCGCTTCGGCGTCGCGGCGGCCCTGGTACTCGATCTTGCCTTCCTTCAGGCCGCGCTCGCCGATCACCAGGCGGTGCGGCACGCCGATCAGTTCCCAGTCGGCGAACATCACGCCCGGGCGCTCGCCGCGGTCGTCGAGGATCACGTCGATGCCGGCCGCGACGAGTTCCGCGTACAGCTTGTCGGCCGTCTCGCGCACCATCTCGCTGCGGTCATAGCCCATCGGACACAGCACGACTTCGAACGGCGCGATCGACTCGGGCCAGATGATGCCCTTGTCGTCGAAGTTCTGTTCGATCGCCGCGCCGAGAATGCGCGTGACGCCGACGCCGTAGCAGCCCATCAGCATCGGCTGCGGCTTGCCCGACTCGTCGAGGAACGTCGCACCCATCGCTTCCGAATACTTGGTGCCGAGCTGGAACACGTGGCCGACCTCGATCCCGCGGCAGATGTCGATCACGCCCTTGCCGTCCGGCGACGCGTCGCCCTTCTTCACGTTGCGCACGTCGGCGACGTCCGGCTCCGGCAGGTCGCGGCCCCAGTTCACGCCGGCGATGTGATAGTCGACCTCGTTCGCGCCGACGACGAAGTCGCTCATGTTCGCGACCGTACGGTCCGCGATCACCTTCACGGGCTTCTTCGTGCCGACCGGGCCGAGGTAGCCCGGCGGCGTGCCGAACCACTCGACGATTTCCTGTTCGGTCGCGAAGCGGTGGTTCTTCAGGCCCGGCAGCTTCGACACCTTGATCTCGTTCAGGTCGTGGTCGCCGCGCAGCATCACCAGCCAGATCGTCGGCTCGGCGCCTTCGTTGTCGGTCGCGAGCACGATCGACTTGATCGTGCGCTCGAGCGGGATCGCCAGCAGTTCGGCAACGGCTTCGCACTTCGCCTTGCCGGGCGTCGCGACCTTTTCCAGCGCTTGCGCCGGCGCCGCGCGTTCGGCGATCAGCGGCAGCGCTTCGGCCGCTTCGATGTTCGCCGCGAAGTCGGAGGTCGGGCAGTAGGCGATCGCGTCCTCACCGGTGTCGGCGATCACGTGGAACTCGTGCGAGAAATTGCCGCCGATCGAGCCGCTGTCGGCCGCGACCGCGCGGAACTCGAGGCCGAGGCGCGTGAAGATGCGCACGTACGCGTCGTACATCTTGCGATACGACTCGTTCAGGCCGGCCGCGTCCTTGTCGAACGAATACGCGTCCTTCATGATGAATTCGCGGCCGCGCATCACGCCGAAGCGCGGACGGATCTCGTCGCGGAACTTCGTCTGGATCTGGTAGAAGTTCACCGGCATCTGCCGGTAGCTCTTGATCTGGTTGCGCGCGATGTCGGTAATGACTTCCTCGTGCGTCGGCCCGATCACGAAGTCGTTGTCCTTGCGGTCCTTGAAGCGCAGCAGCTCGGGGCCGTACTGTTCCCAGCGGCCCGATTCCTGCCACAGCTCGGCCGGCTGCACGGCCGGCATCAGCAGCTCGATGGCGCCCGCCCGGTTCATTTCCTCGCGCACGATCGCCTCGACCTTGCGAATCGAACGCAAGCCGACCGGCAGGTAGTTATAGATGCCGCCGGCGACGCGACGGATCATGCCGGCGCGGACCATCAGCTTGTGGCTGACGATCTCCGCGTCGGCGGGAGCTTCTTTCAGGGTGCCGATAAAGAAACGGGAAGCTTTCATGCGGACGGTTCCAAAAACGGCGCCCCCAGGCGGGGCGCCCGAAAAAGTTTCAAGGTGAAAAAGCTGCGCGCGACGAACGACGATGGCGCAGATGACGTAGCAGACTAATCAGGGACAATTCAGTCGGTGCACCCCGCGCGGTTTCGCTCCGTCACGGTGCGCAGCGCCCGTTATCTGTTTATAATCAAAGCAATTTTAAAGGATTCGAAGGTGGTTGTATGCTGGATCGTGAAGGCTTTCGCCCGAACGTCGGCATCATCCTCTTGAACGCGCGCAACGAGGTGTTTTGGGGCAAGCGGCTCCGCGAGCATTCCTGGCAGTTTCCTCAAGGTGGGATCAAGTACGGCGAGACCCCCATGCAGGCGATGTACCGGGAACTGCACGAGGAAACGGGCCTGCATCCGGAACACGTCAAGATAATCGGCCGCACTCGCGACTGGTTGCGTTACGAGGTGCCTGACAAGTTCATCAAACGCGAAGTACGCGGTCATTACCGCGGCCAGAAGCAGATCTGGTTCCTGCTGCGGATGGTTGGACGCGATTGCGACATTTGCTTGCGCGCGACCGATCACCCGGAGTTCGATGCGTGGCGCTGGAACGAGTACTGGGTACCGCTCGATGCGGTGATCGAGTTCAAGCGGGATGTCTATCAGTTGGCGCTGACGGAACTGTCGCGCTTCCTGCGCCGCCCGGCGCAGCGAGCCGAGAAGCCGCGCGGGCCGCGAATGTCGCGCTATCCGCGCGTCATTGGCGTACAGGCCCAGCAGACGCTGACGATTGTCGACACATCGGTAGTGTGTTCGGAGATCGAAGTGGAGGCGAGCACGCTCGACGAGATGCCGCCCCACGTGATCGTCGGCAAATGACGAGTCGGACTGCATGACCGGGCGCGACCATGGTGTCGCGCCCTTTTTTTACGAGGAATGCATATTGAAAGCGATTGCTCTCGCGCTCGCATCGATCGCCGCGATGGCTGCCCTGGCCGGCTGCGCGAATTCGAAAGCGCCGTCCAACAAGGATGACAGCGAGTTCGTCTATCTGCTGGACCGCCAGGGGAACTGGAAGGAAAACACGGTCGACACGCTGCCGCCGCTGCCGCAAACGGGCGACCTGCTGCCGTTCAACGTATCGCAGAACACGCCGCTCAAGTTCTTCGTCGACGCGAAGTCGCTCGACGTCGGCTCCGATGGCGTCGTGCGCTACGCGGTCGTCATCACGAGCCCGGCCGGCGCGCGCAACGTGAACTACGAAGGCATCCGCTGCGACACCTACGAATGGCGCCAGTACGCGGGCCTGAACTCGGACCACAACGGCTGGGATCGCACGGTCGAGAACGACTGGCGGCGCATCGAGAACGGCGAACTGAACGCTTACCACTCCGCGCTGTATCAGGACTACTTCTGCTCGAACAAGATGCCGCAAGGCTCGACCCGGCAGATCCTGGAAAACATCCGGTTCCACCGCACCGCGATGACGCAGTTGCGTTGACGGCGCACGGTGCGGGCCCTCCGCATCGCATGCCACTCGAAAAAGCCCGCGTCGCGCGGGCTTTTTCACTGGACTGCCTGGACACCCGAAACCTGGCCGGCGATCACACCAGCACGAGGTTGTCGCGATGGATCAGTTCCGGCTCCAGCATGTAGCCGAGCACCGCCTCGATCTCGCCGCTCGGCTTGCGGTGAATCAGCTTCGTTTCCGCGCTGCTGTAGTTCGTGAGCCCGCGCGCCACTTCGCGCCCGTCGGGGCCGACACACGCGATCACCTCGCCGCGCGCGAACGCGCCCTGCACGTCGATCACGCCGATCGGCAGCAGGCTCTTGCCGCCGGCCGTCAGCTTTTCGACCGCGCCGGCGTCGATCACGACATGGCCGCGCACCTGCAGATGGTCGGCCATCCATTGCTTGCGCGCCGCCATCCGCGCGGTACGCGCGATCAGCTGGGTGCCGATCGCCTCGCCGGCCGCCAGGCGCACGAGCACGTCGGCCTCCCGGCCGCTCGCGATCACGGTGTTCGCGCCGCTGTGTGCCGCACGCTTCGCCGCGAGGATCTTCGTCAGCATCCCGCCGCGACCGAGGCTCGAACCGGCGCCGCCGGCCATCGCCTCGAGCTCCGGCGCGCCCGCATTGGCCTCGGCGACGAGCGTCGCGTTCGGGTCCTTGCGCGGATCGGCCGTGAACAGCCCGGTCTGGTCGGTCAGGATGATCAGCGCATCGCCTTCGATCAGGTTCGCGACGAGCGCGCCGAGCGTGTCGTTGTCGCCGAACTTGATTTCGTCGGTGACGACCGTGTCGTTCTCGTTGATGATCGGCACGACGCCGAGCCGCAGCAGCGTGAGCAGCGTCGAGCGCGCATTCAGGTAGCGCTCGCGATCGGCCAGGTCGGCGTGCGTGAGCAGGATCTGCGCGGTGCGGATGTCGTGCTCGGTGAAGCGGCTCTCATAGACCTGCGCGAGCCCCATCTGGCCGACCGCCGCGGCGGCCTGCAACTCGTCGATTTCGCGCGGCCGCTTGCTCCAGCCGAGGCGCTGCATCCCTTCCGCGATCGCGCCCGAACTGACGAGCACGACTTCCTTGCCCTGCGCGCGCAATGCGGCGATCTGGGCTGCCCAGCGGCCGATTGCAGCATGATCGAGCCCCTTGCCGTCGTTGGTCACGAGGCTGGAACCCACCTTCACCACCAATCGCTTCGAATCCGCGATGATCGAACGCATCCTGCACTGTCTCCTGTATCTGATGCCTGCCCGGCAGGGCGCGATTGAACGCCGACGCCGGGCGGCACGCCCGGCGCGTTCCGGAACCGCTCAGGCGTCGTCGCCCGGCGCCGCACCGCCGTTCGCCGGCGGCGCATCGCGGAAACGCACGTCCGCCGCGAGATCTTCCGCTTCCGCCGCACGGTGTGCGTCCGAATGCTCGGACAGGTAATCGTAGATCGCGTAGCACAGCGCTTCGCAGCCCTGGCCCGTCAACGCCGAAATCTCGAACACGGGGCCGTCCCAGCCGAAACGGTCGAGGAAATCGGCGACGCGCGCCTCGCGCTCGTCTTCCGGCACCATGTCGAGCTTGTTGAGCACGAGCCAGCGCGGCTTTTCGTACAGCGCTTCGTCGTACTTGCGCAGCTCGCCGACGATCGCGGTGGCTTCCGCGACCGGATCGACGCTTTCGTCGAACGGCGCCAGATCGACCAGATGCAGCAGCACGCCGGTGCGCTGCAGGTGGCGCAGGAACTGATGCCCGAGGCCCGCGCCTTCGGCCGCGCCCTCGATCAGCCCCGGGATGTCGGCGATCACAAAGCTCTTGCTCGGGCCGACCCGCACCACGCCGAGGTTCGGCGCAAGCGTCGTGAACGGGTAGTCGGCGATCTTCGGCCGCGCGTTCGACACCGACGAGATGAACGTCGACTTGCCCGCGTTCGGCATGCCGAGCAGACCGACGTCGGCGAGCACCTTCAGCTCGAGCTTCAGCATGCGCCGCTCGCCCGGCTTGCCGTCCGTCTTCTGGCGCGGCGCACGGTTCGTGCTCGATTTGAAATGCAGGTTGCCGAGCCCGCCGGCACCACCCTGGGCAAGCATCACCTGCTGGTCGTGCTCGGTCAGGTCGGCGATCAGCTCGCCGGTATCCATGTCGCTGATGATCGTGCCCACCGGCATGCGCAGCGTAACGTCGTCGCCGCCCTTGCCGTAGCAATCCGAGCCGCGACCGTTTTCGCCGTTGCGCGCGAGATGCTTCTTCGCGTATCGGTAGTCGATCAGCGTATTGATGTTGCGGTCGGCGATCGCGTAGACGCTGCCGCCCCGGCCGCCGTCGCCGCCGTCCGGCCCGCCGAACGGGACGAACTTCTCGCGGCGCATCGACGCGCTGCCATCACCCCCGTCTCCGGCGATGACTTCGATTCGTGCTTCGTCAATGAACTTCATTCGTCACTCCGCCCAGTATTTCCGCTATTGTGCCGCGCGCCGGCACGCTTGAACAATCTGCCGTTCGGCCGATCGTACGCCGGTTGCGCGAGGGTCGCCGGCCCGCGCATGCGCCCGGCGACCAAATAAAAAAAGGCCCCGCGAAGACTGCGGGGCCTTTCGGCTACGAAGCCCGTGGGTGCCTGACTTAGGCAGCCGCCGGGACGACGATGACCAGATGCTTCTTGTCCGCGCCCTTCGTCGCGAACTTGACGTGACCGTCGACCAGCGCGAACAGGGTGTGATCCTTGCCCATGCCGACGTTCTCGCCTGCGTGCATGCGCGTACCGCGCTGACGCACGATGATGCCGCCGGCATTGATTGCCTGGCCGCCGTACACTTTCACGCCGAGACGCTTCGACTCGGAGTCGCGGCCGTTCCGGGAAGAGCCGCCTGCCTTTTTGTGTGCCATCTGATTGCTCCTTTACCGAGGCGCTTACGCGTTGATCGCGTCGATGCGCAGCTCAGTGTAGTTCTGGCGGTGGCCGCCGTGCTTTTGGTAGTGCTTCCGGCGACGCATCTTGAAGATGGTGACCTTGGCATGACGACCGTGCGACACAACGGTGGCCTTGACGGAAGCCCCACTGACCAGCGGCGCACCGAACTTAATCGATTCGCCTTCGCCCACTGCGAGAACCTGGTCGAGCGTGATTTCAGCGTCAATGTCAGCCGGTATCTGTTCTACTTTGAGTTTTTCGCCAACGGCAACCTTGTACTGCTTGCCGCCGGTTTTTATGACCGCGTACATTGAGAACCTCACTCTGGATCCAATTTTTCCGCACACCACGCGCGGAAAACACGTGATTATACATGGGGTTAGCACCGAAGTCAAAACCGATCGACGATTGCCGCGCACAAGCCCCGGCCGAACGGCCAAAATCACGGCTGCGGCACGTCTGACAGACCGGGATTTCGCGGATTCGACTTATAATCCGCCGCATCACCCAATTCCATCATCATGTCGTCGTCCACCGCCTCCCCCACCCTCAGCGCCGCCCACCTGCTCGCTCCGATCACCAGCGACATGGAGCAGGTAAATCGCGTTATCCGGCAAAGCCTCGCGTCCGACGTGCTGCTGATCAACCAGATCGCCGAGTACATCATCGGTGCGGGCGGCAAGCGGCTGCGTCCGGCGTTGCTGCTGCTCGTCGCCGGCGCGCTCGGCGAAACGTCGCACCAGCGGCACGTGCTGGCCGCCGTCGTCGAGTTCATCCACACGGCCACGCTGCTGCATGACGACGTCGTCGACGAATCCGAGCTGCGCCGCGGCCGCCAGACCGCCAATGCGCTGTTCGGCAACGCGGCGAGCGTGCTGGTAGGCGATTACCTCTACTCGCGCTCGTTCGAGATGATGGTCGGCGTCGGCAAGATGCGCGTGATGGAGATCCTGTCCGAAGCGACGACGATCATTTCCGAAGGCGAGGTGCTGCAGCTCCTCAACATGCACGATGCGGACGTCGACGAAACGCGCTACATGCAGGTGATCCGCTACAAGACGGCCAAGCTGTTCGAGGCGTCGGCCCGCCTGGGCGCCGTGCTCGCGGGCGCCGATGCGCCGACCGAGGCCGCCGCCGCCGAATACGGGCGCCGCATCGGTACCGCGTTCCAGATCATGGACGACTGGCTCGACTACGCAGGCACCGTCGAGGCCATGGGCAAGAACGCCGGCGACGACCTGCGCGAAGGCAAGCCGACGCTGCCGCTCATCTATCTGATCGAACGCGGCACGCCCGAGCAGTCGGCACTGGCGCGCGAAGCGATCGAACAGGGCGGCACCGATCGTTTCGACACGATCTTCGACGCGATCACGCGCTCCGGCGCACTCGATCACACGCTCGAATGCGCGCGTCAGGAAGCGCAGGCCGCAGCAGCCGCGATCGCCGCGTTCCCCGATTCGATCTACAAGGAGAGCCTGCTCGCGCTGTGCTCGTATTCGACGTCGCGACAGTCGTAAGCCGATCGCGTGCGTCGCCGCCACGGCTGCGACGACGCACCGTCGACACGGGAAATTCACCTGTCTCGAAAATTTTCTTCTCCAAGGCCTTCCCTTTTTAAAGAAACGTCGTTATAGTTATGTTCTTGCTCGACGACGCAGCGGTCTTGAAGAAGACGGCAAAATCGGAAGAGTCCAAATCGGGGTGTAGCTTAGCCTGGTAGAGCGCTACGTTCGGGACGTAGAGGCCGGAGGTTCGAATCCTCTCACCCCGACCAGATTTGTAAAAAACCGTGCACCGTGTGCACGGTTTTTTTTTGCCCGGCCGCCTCAGGCCCCATGTGTCGCGCACGACACATCGCGGTCGCCGGCCTCTGCTATATTCCCTCCATCCCTGTCCTTCACTGCCCATCCGACGCGTGGACCAAATTCCCTTATGGGCGCAAATCGGCGCCGTCTTCCTGCTTCTCCTCTGCTCCAGCTTCTTTTCGATTTCCGAGACCGCGATGATGGCGCTCAACCGCCATCGGCTGAAGCATCTCGCCGGCCAGGGCGCGCTCGGCGCGAAAACCACGCAAGGCCTGCTCACGCGCACTGACCTGCTGCTCAGCGTGATCCTGATCGGCAACAACCTGTTCAACACGATCATCCCGGTCCTGACGACGTCGCTCGCGCTGCATACGTTCGGCCGCAACAACCTCGCGCTGTCGATCGCGACCGGCATCGTCGCGTTCCTGATCATCGTGTTCGCGGAAATCGCACCGAAGATCGTCGGCGCGACCTTCCCCGAACGCATCGCCCTGCCCGCGAGCCTCGTGATCGCGCCGCTGATGCGCGTGTTCAAGCCGGTCGTCTGGTTCGTCAACGCGCTCGCGAACGGCGTGCTGTGGGCGCTGCGCATCAACACGAAGAAGGGTCGCGACCAGCGGATGTCGGCCGACGAGCTGCGCGCCATCGTGCTCGAGTCGAGCAGCTTCATGCCGACCAAGCACCGCAGCATCCTGCTCAACCTGTTCGACCTCGAGAACATCACGGTCGATGACGTGATGGTGCCGCGCCGACAGATCGAGTCGCTCAACTTCTACGCGCCGCTCGACGACGTCCTGCACCAGCTCGAAACCTGCTATCACAACCGGCTCGTCGTCTACGAAGGCGACATCGACAAGGTGCTCGGCGTGCTGCACGTGCGCAAGACGCTGACCGCGCTCCACAATCAGGAGTTCGACCGCGAGACGCTGCGCACGCTGCTCGCCGAGCCGTACTACGTGCCGTCGGGCACGCCGGTGGTCCAGCAGCTCCAGTTCTTCCAGGAAACGCGGCAACGCACCGCGCTCGTCGTCAACGAGTACGGCGAGCTCGAAGGGCTCGTCACGCCCGAAGACATCATCGAGGAACTGATCGGCGAATTCACGACGTCGATGCCGCGCAGCGAACGCGCGGGCGGCTGGGACGAGAACGGCGAATGCATCGTGTCGGCCAGCATGCCGCTGCGCGAACTGAACCGCTGGCTGCACCTGAAGCTGCCGACCGACGGTCCGAAGACGCTGAACGGACTGGTGCTCGAAATCCTCGAGGAAATTCCGGAAGACGACGTGTGCCTGAAGATCGGCGACGTGATGCTCGAGGTGATGCGCAGCGACGATCAGGCCGTGCGCACCGTCAAGCTCTTCAAGCCGCGCGGCGCGCGCACCGCACGCGCCGCCACCCGCTAGCCGAACGGCCGACTGCCGGCACCGCCCGCGACGCGCGACCATCTGCAGGTCACGGTCAACAGGCGGCCAGCGTGCCGGCTCACATGCCTTTTCCTCCTTCCGGGGCGCCGCTGCGCATGCAGCCGCCGCCCGCCCGCTCCGCCGCGCCGCCTGCCGCCGTGCCTCACGCACTCGACGCGGCCCAGCTCGACGATGCGCCGGCCGTGCGGCTGCTGACGGACACGCTGCACGCGGCACGCGTGCGCGATGCATCCGACATCCACGTCGAGCCGTTCGAAACCGGCTGGCGCATCCGCCTGCGTATCGACGGCGTGCTGCACGACCACGCGCGGCCGCCCGCGCACCTGCGCGACGCGCTCGTCACGCGAATCAAGGTGCTCGCGCGCATGGACATCGCCGAGCGGCGACTTCCGCAGGACGGCAGGCTGCGCATCGCGATCGACGGCGGCACGCGCGGCGACTATCGCGTCAGCTCGCTGCCGACGCTGTTCGGCGAAAAGCTCGTGCTGCGGCGCCTCGACACGCTGCCGCCCGATCTCACGCTCGCCCGTCTCGGCTTCGACGCGCAGCAGGCCGCCGCGATGGAGGCCGCGATACGCGCGCCGCATGGCCTCGTGCTCGTCACCGGCCCGACCGGCAGCGGCAAGACGCTATCGCTCTACTGCGCGCTGCAGATGCTCGATCGCGACGCGCACAACGTCTGCACGGTCGAGGATCCCGCCGAGATCCAGCTCGACGGGATCAACCAGGTCGGTGTCGCCGAAAAGGCCGGGCTCACGTTCGCGACGGCGCTGCGTGCGCTGTTGCGGCAGCATCCGGACATCATCATGGTCGGCGAGATACGCGATGCCGAAACGGCCGACGTCGCGATCAAGGCCGCGCAGACCGGCCATCTCGTGCTGTCGACGCTGCACACGAACGACGCGCCGGCCGCCATCGCCCGCATGCTCGATATCGGCGTCGCGCCGTACAACCTCGCGGCCGCGCTGCAGCTCGTCACCGCGCAGCGCCTCGTCCGGCGCCTGTGCGTCGCATGCCGTGTCCCGTCGGACGCACCGGCGCGCGGGCTGCGGGAAGCCGGCTGCGACCCGGCGGCGCTGGCGGCCGGATGGCGGCCGTTCGTCGCGCGCGGCTGCGCCGCCTGTCACGGGATCGGCTATCGCGGCCGCATCGGGCTGCATCAGACGATGCCGGTCTCGCCGGAACTCGCGGAGCGCATCGTCGCGCGCGCAAGCGTCGGGGCGCTCGCGCAATGCGCGGCAGCCGAAGGCGTGCGCAACCTGCGCGATGCCGCATTCGCACGCGTGCGGGACGGCACGACGAGCCTCGCGGAAGCCGTCGCCGCC
>NZ_JAAGPK010000182.1:0-238 GCF_017104685.1 Burkholderia sp. Tr-20355
GAAAAAAAAAAAAACACCTTACAGCCCTCGCACCTCTCTCTCCATTTCGTTCCACTTCATCTTCTCGATCACCTCCATCTTCGTCCTCTCTTATTCGCTTACATCGTCCTCCCTCCTCTTCATCTCTGCCCCATGTTTTCCACTCAGCTTCACACCGCCCTTGATCCTATCCTCCTCTACCGGTTATAGCTGTTCTTCCACATACCTCTTCGACCGCTCACCCACCCTCTTAATCATC
>NZ_JAAGPK010000183.1:0-14797 GCF_017104685.1 Burkholderia sp. Tr-20355
TGCATCGCGACCAACGCGCTGGCCGGCGCGGCGATCGGCCTGCTCACGTTCGTCGCCGACGACGCGCAGTTGCGCTCGCTGACCTTCTGGAGCCTCGGCAGCCTCGGCGGCGCGCAATGGCCCGCGCTGGCGGCCGTCGCGCCATGCGTCGCGATCGGCTGCGTGCTGCTCGCGCGCGAACGCGACGCGCTGAACGCACTGCAGCTCGGCGAAACCGAGGCATTGCATCTCGGCGTGCCCGTGCAGCGGCTGAAGCGGCGTGTGCTCGTCGCGGTCGCGCTCGCGGTCGGCGCGCCCGTCCCGTGCGCGGGCATCATCGGCTTCATCGGGCTCGTCGCGCCGCATTGCGTGCGGCTCGCGTGCGGCCCCGACCAGCGCATCGTGCTGCCCGGCGCCGCCCTGCTCGGCGCGTTGCTGACGCTCGCCGCCGATCTCGCCGCGCGCACCGTCGCCGCGCCGGCCGACATTCCGCTCGGCGTGCTGACCGCGCTGCTCGGCGCGCCGTTCTTCCTCGCGCTGCTGTGGAAGAGCCGCGGCGCGCTCGGCGGGTAATCCCTTCCTCACGACGACCATGCTGACCGCCCACCACCTCGACGTCGCCCGCCGGCACCACGCGATCCTGCGCGACCTGTCGCTGTCGATCGAACCCGGCCGCGTGACCGCGCTGCTCGGCCGCAACGGCGCGGGCAAGAGCACGCTGCTGAAAACCTTCGCCGGCGAACTGACCGGCAGCGTCGCGCCGAACGGCGTGCGCGTGACGGGCGACGTCACGCTGAACGGCGAGCCGCTCCAATGCATCGACGCGCCGCGGCTCGCGTGCCTGCGCGCGGTGCTGCCGCAGGCCGCGCAGCCGGCGTTCCCGTTCAGCGTCGACGAAATCGTGCTGCTCGGCCGCTATCCGCATGCGCGACGCAGCGGCGCGACGTCCCGCCGCGATCGCGACATCGCGTGGCATGCGCTCGAACGCGCGGGCGCCGATGCGCTCGTCGGCCGCGACGTGACGACGCTGTCGGGCGGCGAGCTCGCACGCGTGCAGTTCGCCCGCGTACTCGCGCAGCTGTGGCCGCACGACGACGCAGCGGAACGCGGCCCGCGCTACCTGCTGCTCGACGAGCCGACCGCCGCGCTCGATCTCGCGCACCAGCATCGCCTGCTCGACACCGTGCGCGCGGTTGCACGCGAATGGCAGCTCGGCGTGCTCGCGATCGTTCACGATCCGAACCTCGCCGCGCGGCACGCGGATACGATCGCGATGCTCGCCGACGGCACGATCGTCGCGCACGGCGCACCGCGCGACGTGATGACGCCCGCGCATATCGCGCAATGCTATGGATTCGCGGTAAAGATGGTGGACACCGGCGACGGTGCGCCGCCGGTGATGGTGCCCGCGTAGCGCCCAGCGCCGCACGGCTCGATGCCCGCGATCGTCCGCCGCTTTCATTCGAGATCGTTTGCCCCTTTCCTTCGAGGCGCCCCATGCCCGTTCCGATGACTCGCATCATCCTGTACGTCCACGACGTCGCGTTGCTGAAAGCGTTCTACCAGCGGTATTTCGCGTTGCCCGTCATCGAGGAGATCGACGGCGAATGGGTCGTGCTCGACGCCGGTGCGGTCGAACTCGCGCTGCATCGGGCCGGCCCGGCGTTCCGCCACGCGGCCGTGCCCGCGCACGCGAACGCCGGCACCCGTCACGTCAAGCTCGTCTTCCGGATCGATGCCGATATCGACGCGCATCGCGACCGGCTCGCCCGCGACGGCGTGGCCGTGCGCGATCTCAAGCGCTACGACGGCTTCCCGTACCGGATGGTCGACGGCATCGATCCGGAAGGAAACGTCTTTCAGATGATGCAGCCCGACTGAACGCCGTCCCGGCCGGCGCGGCCGCGAGCGCTCAGTGCTCCAGGTCCGCCGCGCCGAACGTCCGCATCTTCCAGCCGAGCCGCACGGCGAGCATCCGCATCGAGAACCCGGCCGCGAGCGCGACGATCGTCGCGACATCCGCGTCGATGCCGAGATGCGGCATGCCGACGTACAGCGCACCGGTGACGAACGCGACGCTTGCATAGAGCTCCTCGCGCAGGATCAGCGGCATCTCGTTGCACAGCAGGTCGCGCAGCATCCCGCCGCACACGCCCGTGATCGCGCCGGCCAGCACGACGATGATCGGCGCGATGCCGGTCGACGCGCCGACGTCGCAGCCGATGATCGTGAACGCCGCGAGGCCGATCGCATCGACGGTGACGAACAGCGTCTTCATCCGCGCGACATGCCGTGCGGCCCACGACGCGACGGTCGCCGCGACCAGCGTGATCACCAGATACTCCGGATGCGCGATCCAGCCGAGCGGATAGTGGCCGAGCAGCACGTCGCGCACGGTGCCGCCGCCGAGCGCCGTCACCGCGCCGACGAGCGCGAGCCCGAAACGGTCCATCCCGCGGCGCATGCCCATCAGCGCCCCCGACATCGCTTCCGCGACGATCGCAATCAGATAAAGCGTATGCATGGCGCGCGTCAGTCGTCGGTCCGGAACAGGTCGAGCACACGTTCGCGCTCGGCCGCATCGACAGCCGCGGGCATCGGCTCGTCGGGCTTGCCGCTGTAGCCCGGCGCGTCGGGCTTGTCGGTTGCCGGCGCGCCGCCGCACGCGAAGCGGCTGCGAATATACGCCGGCACGTCGGCCGTGCAGGCGCCGTGCGCGTATTCGGCGTAGACGAAGTCGCCATCGACGAGCGCGACGTCCTGCGGCGGCGTCGCGTCGACCGACGTGCGCCCGTCGACGGCCGTCTTCATGTAGTCGAGCCAGACCGGCAGCGCGAGCGTCGCGCCGGTCGCGCGCCCCATCGGGCGCGGCGTGTCGTAGCCGAGCCACGCGACCGCGACGATGCCCGACGAGTAGCCGGCGAACCATACGTCCTTCGACCCGTTCGACGTGCCCGTCTTGCCGGCCGCGTCGTCGCGGCGCAGCGCGAACGCGCCGCGCGCGGTGCCGGCGCGCACGACGTCGCGCAGCATGCTGTCCATCACGAATGCGTTGCGCGCCGAGACAACGCGCTCGCCCGACGGCGCGGTCGCCTCGTACATCGCGCCGCCGTGACGCTGTTTCACCGACAGGATCAGGCGCGGCTCCATCCGCATGCCGCCGTTCGCGAACACGCTGTAGGCGCTCGCGAGTTCGAGCGGCGTCACGGCGCCCGCGCCGAGCGCGAGCGGCAGCGACGCCGGATTGCGCTGCGCGTCGAAGCCGAAACGCACCGCGTGCTGCTGCACGTAACGCGCGTCGGTGGCCTGCATCAGGCTGACCGCGACCAGGTTCTTCGAGCGCACGAGCCCCCGCCGCACCGGGATGAAGCCCTCGTAGCGGTTGCCGAAATTGCGCGGCCGCCACGGCTGCGCGCCGGTTTCCGCGCGCGTGAGCGTGCGCTGCGTGTCGTCGACCAGCACGCCCGGGAAGTAGCCCTTCTCCAGCGCCGCCGAATAAACGAACGGCTTGAAGCTCGAGCCCGGCTGGCGATACGCCTGCAGTGCATGGTCGAACACGTTGCGGTTGAAATTCGCGCCGCCGACCAGTGCCAGCATGTCGCCGGTTGCCGCATCGAGCGACACGAGCGCGCCCTCGAGCCCGTTGCGCGCATCGCGCTTCGCGCGCGGCTGCCGGTTCAGCGTGCGCTCGAGCGCCGCTTCGGCCGCGCGCTGGTCGCGCATCGAGATCGTCGTCGTCACGTCGAGGCCGAGCGTGTAAGCGTCGTCGTGAAACCGCTCGACCATCATCCGGCGTGCGCGCTCGGCGACGTACGGCGCCGCGACGATCCCCGGCGGCGGCGTGGTCGCCAGCGCGATCGGCGCATCGACGGCCGCGCGATACGTCGCGTCGTCGAGCTGGCCGAGCGCATGCATGCGGCCGAGCACGTAGTCGCGCCGCGCGGTCGCGCGCGCCGGGTTGACGACCGGGTTGAACGCGGAGGGCGCCTTCGGCAGCCCCGCGAGCACGGCCGCTTCGCCCGCGCTCAGCGCGTCGAGCGGCTTGCCGAAATACACGTTCGCGGCGGCCGCGAAACCGTACGCGCGCTCGCCCAGGTAGATCTCGTTCATGTACAGCTCGAGCAGCTTGTCCTTGCTGTACTCGCGCTCGAGCTTGGCGGCCATCAGGATCTCGGCGAGCTTGCGGCTCAGCACCTTGTCGCGCGTCAGATAGAAGTTGCGCGCGACCTGCATCGTGATCGTGCTGCCGCCCTGCCCGGGCTGCCCCGTCACGACGTTCGCGAACGTCGCGCGCGCGAGGCCGCCGATATCGACCGGGCCGTGCGCGTAGAACTTCGCGTCCTCGGCCGCGAGCAGCGCGTGCCGCATCAGCGGCGGGATGCGTTCGAGCGGCACGAACTCGCGCCGCTCGACGCCGTATTCGGCCAGCAGGTCGCCGTCACGCGAGAAAATCCGCAGCGGCAGCGCGGGACGATAGACGGCCAGATGCTCGACGGACGGCAGTTGCGTCCAGATGCGATTGATCGTCCAAACGCCGATGCCCGCGCACGCAAGCGTCAGGCCCAGCAGCACGCCCGCGAGCGTGCGCCACACGCGTCCGCGGCTCGGCGGCGGGGCGGGTGGCGGTGGCGGGTTGGCGGTGTGGTCGGTCATGTCGGGCTCCTTCTTCAGTGCCCGCGACGGCCGGCGCGAGAGGAGCGCCGACCGTTCACGGAAGGCGCGCATTGTCGAAGGGATCACCCGAAACCGGAACATTCTTTAGCCAAAGTTTGGCAGGCTAAATTTTATTCAGGAAAGCGCGCCGGAAGCCTTCCGCGCGGCATGTGCGGGCCTGCGGCGTATCGTCGCCGCAGCGCGCACGCGGCACACGCTCCGGTTCGCTTGTACCATCGTGTGATGTTCGATCGATACCTTGGCCTGTGGGGCCTCGTTCCCGACGGCGGCGCGATCCTGACCGCGAGCGGCGGCCTGCTGCCCGTGGTCTGGCAGGGCCGGCCCGCGATGCTGAAGGTCGCCACCTGCGACGAGGAGCGGCGCGGCAATGCACTGATGGCCTGGTGGCACGGGCAAGGCGCCGCCCGCGTGTGGCTGCACGACGGCGACGCGATCCTGCTCGAACGCGCGCGGCCGGCGCCGACGCTCACCGCGTTGTCGGCAGCGGGCCACGACGACGACACGATACGCATCGCCTGCAACGTCGTCGCGCGGCTGCACGCGCATCGTGCGCCGCGGTTGCCGCCGGTCGTGCCGCTGCACGAGTGGTTCCATGCATGGCTGTCGCGTGACGCGGGCGACGACGTGCTGCGCCGCTCGGCCGCGGTCGCACGCCAGCTGCTGACCGAAACCGCCCCGACCGTCGACGAAGTCGTCCTGCACGGCGACATCCATCACGGCAACCTCCTGCATTTCGGCGATCGCGGCTGGCTCGCGATCGACCCGAAGGGGCTGCGCGGCGAGCGCACGTTCGACTACGCGAACCTGTTCTGCAATCCCGCGCACGACATCGCGGTCGATCCCGCGCGTTTCGAGCGGCGCGTCGCGCTCGTGACCGACGCCGCGCAACTCGACCGGCAGCGGCTGCTGCAATGGATTCTCGCGTGGTCGGGCCTGTCGGCCGTATGGTTGATGGAAGACGGCCTGCCGCCCGATACGCGGCTGCAGGTTGCGCAACTCGCGGCAATCGCGCTCGGCCTGTAGCAATACGCCCCGACCGTGAAGAGCGGGTCCATACCGGATTTCCAAGGGAAAGCGGCGAGGACAACCGGTATCCGGCCGGAAGCGGTCGCTCGCGCTGGTTGCGCCGAGGGGCCGCTTCGCTCCACGCAACTGCCGGACAGCTTCATGCGCCGGCATGCGACGTGAACAAGCGTCACGTCAGCTGTTTTCGTTCATCGTCAGGATGATCTTGCCCACGTTCACGGCCGACTCCATCCGTCGATGAGCGGCCGCGGCATCGGCGAGCGGAAACACGCTGTCGACGACCGGCTCCAGGCCTGCCCCGCCCGCGAAGCGGTCCAGCCAATGTTCGCGAAACCGCCGCACCATCGCGTGTTTCTCGCGCGGGTCGCGCGACTTCATCACCGTGCCGATGATTTGCAGATGACGGTACAGGATCTGTTCGAGACCCACGCTCACGTCACCGCCGCCGCCGAGTATGCCGACCTGCACCAGCCGGCCGCCGTTTGCCAATGACGCGACATTCCGGGAAAAATACGGCGCGCCCACGAAATCGATCACGACATCGACACCGCGTTTGTCCGTCCTGCTGGCAACGACTTCCGAAAAATCCTGCGTCTTGTAGTCGATCGCATGGTCCACACCCAGTTGAACGATCCGTTCCAGCTTCGAAGCTTCGGCAGTCGCGAATATCGTCGCACCGGTTGCATAGGCCAACTGGACCGCCGCGGAACCGACCCCGCCCGCCGCGGCATGAATGAGCACCGAGTCGCCGCGCTGCAAGCGGCCAAGATGCAACAACGCTTCGTGCGCGGTGACGAAGACTTCCGGTATGGCAGCCGCATGCACGTAGTCGATCGTCGCCGGAATGGGCATCGCCATTCTCCAGTCGATGCGCGCCAGTTCCGCATAGGCCCCGCCGCCCACGACGCCCATGACACGATCGCCGACCTTGTAACCCTGCACGGCAGGTCCGGTCTCGATCACCTCGCCGGCGATTTCGAGCCCCATGATCGTCGAGTCGCCGAAGTTCGGCCGGCCGTATCCGCCTCGCCGATGCGTCAGATCCGCGCGATTCACGCCCGCGGCATGGACGCGTACCAGCAGATCGTCGGGACGAACCTCGGGTGCCTGGACCTCGGCGAGCTGGAGAACCTCGGCCTCGCCGAATTCGTTGAATGTGATGGCTTTCATTTCGAACCTTCCTGCGTCGTGGATGAATGGCCGGCGAAATCGTCGGACCGGGTTGGTGCGCCAAGCGTCGCCTGCGCCGCGGCGGATGCCGAGATCGCCGCGGGGAACCCCGCATAGAACGCGAGGTGAGTGATCGCCGCGGCGAGTTCTTCGCGCGTTACGCCGTTCGTCAACGCGCGGCGCAGGTGCGCCGGCAACTCGTCGAGGTGGCCCCCCGCGATCAGCGCGGCGACGGTCACGAGGCTGCGGTCGCGCGGCGAGAGCGCCGGATCGCTCCAGATCCGCGGATAGAGCGTGTCGTCGACGAATGCCGAGAGCGTCGGCGTAAAGGCGCGGGCGGCTTCCCGCGGGCTGCCGAAATCTGCGTGAGACATGGCGATTCCCCTTCAAGCCTGGCTGACGAACTTGTGCGTGAGGTAGTACTCGATGCCCTCGGCACCGCCTTCCGAGCCGTGGCCGCTTTCCTTCATGCCGCCAAACGGCAGTTCGGTCGAAACGATGCGGTACTGGTTGATGCCGATCATGCCGGCCTCGAGACCGTCCGCGACATCGATGGCCATGCGCGCACTGCTCGTGAACGCATAGGCGGAGAGCCCGTACGGCAACCGGTTCGCTTCGGCGAGCCCGTCGGCGAGGCCATCGAAGCGCATCAGCACCGCGATCGGGCCGAACGGTTCTTCGTGCATCACGCGCGCGTCTTTCGGCACGTCGGCGAGGACCGTGGGCTCGAAGAAGTACCCTTCGCCCTCGATACGCTTTCCGCCGGCGAGAACCGTTGCGCCACGTTCCACCGCGTCGGCGACGAGTTCCTCCATCTTGGCAAGCTGGCGCGGATTCGCCAGCGGCCCGACCTGCGTGCCGGCCTCCATGCCGTTCCCGACCTTGAGCGCGTTGGCCGCACGCACGAAGTGACCGGCAAACGCGTCGTAGACGTCGCGCTGGATCAGGAAGCGCGTCGACGAGATGCAGATCTGGCCCGTGCCGCGAAAGCGATTCGCCGCGCCTTCGACCGCGGCCTTCTCCACATCCGCATCGTTGAATACGAGGACGGGCCCGTGGCCGCCCAGTTCCAGCGTGATGGGCTTGACGCCTTCGGCCGCGCGCGCCGACAGCAGACGGCCGATCGGCACCGAGCCCGTGAACGTCACCTTCCGGATGACCGGGGACGCGATCAGGTGCTTCGACACCTGGTCGGGCACGCCGAATACGACTTGAAGCACGCCCTTCGGCAAACCGGCGTCATCCAGTGCGCGCGCCAGCGCGAGCGCCGTGGCGGGGCTCTCCTCGCCGGGTTTGATGATGACGCTGCATCCGGCGGCGAGTGCGGCCGAGAGCTTGCGCGCCGGGGTGATCGCCGGAAAGTTCCACGGCGTGAATGCGGCGACCGGCCCGATCGCCTGTTTCTTCACGAGCTGTTGCACACCCGGGCGGTTGGACGGCACGACGCGGCCGTCGATGCGGCGCGCCTCTTCGGCGAACCATTCGAAGTAGTCGGCCGCACGCAGGACTTCGTCGCGGCTTTCCGCCAGCGGTTTGCCTTCCTCGAGCGTCATGACGGTAGCGATGTGCTCGGCACGCTCGCGCATCAGTTCCGCGCCGCGCTTGAGAATGCGCGCGCGTTCGGCCGGCACGGTGCGGCGCCAGACGTCGAACGCCTGGGCGGCGACTTGCAGGGCGCGATCCAGATCGGCTGCCGTCGCCAGCGGGACGCGTCCGATCTCGATTTGCGTGGCGGGGTTGATCACCGGCGCCGTTTCGCGTCCGCCCGCGTCGATCCATTCGCCGTTGATGAAAAGATGAAGTGCGTCGTACGTGATGTCCATGGCATTGACCTCTATGATTAGGATTACGATTCAATTTAAGTTCGCGGCGAGCCGGACAGGAGAACCCGCGCCACGCCGTGTCGGGATGATCCGCCGCATCGGGCTGGGCCCGGGTTCGAAACGTCGGTGCTCCGACTGCCTGACTTCGGGACTCAGTCTAGGCGTGAAGCGGGCGGCAACTTAGAGGGGCCGGAAAGAATGAATCTTGTCTGTGGAGAGAAAATCGCCCCGTCGGCACGAAGACATATTGAAAGGATGCATAAAAACGACACGGGATTTCACGCTGACGGCACGAAACAGGCACGGGCCCTATCATCACAGGCTCGCGCGGGCCGGAACGCGGCGATTCGACGAAAAATTCAAAGCCAGGTGCGTAATGGACAAGGTTCACACCATGTCGGTGTTTGCGAAAGTGGTCGAGATGGGCAGTTTCACGGCTGTCGCGAACCACCTCGATACGACTGTCGGCAACATTTCCCGAGCGGTCTCGGTACTTGAGGACAATCTCAACACGCGGTTGCTGCAGCGCTCGACGCGACGGCTCGTGGTGACCGATGCGGGGCGGCGTTTTTACGAGCGCAGCGTTGCGATCCTCTCGGACATCGAACGGGCGGAAGCGGAAGCCCGCGATGCGCTGCTGGAGCCGCGTGGTGTATTGCGCGTGCATGCGGTTCCGGGATTGGGCCGCCAACTTGTTGCGCAAGCCGTGCTGGCCTATCGGAGCGCCTACCCGGAGGTATCGGTCGATCTCATGCTGTCGCAGCGGATGCCGAATCTGCTCGAAGAGCAGCTCGACGTGGCGGTCGTGATTGCCCGCACGCTGCCGGACTCGGCGTACGTGAGCCAGAAGATCGGCGCAAGCCACTGCATTCTGGCGGCGTCGCCCGATTATCTGGCGCGGCATCCGGCGCCCGAGTGCGTGGAAGATCTCGCCGATCACACGTGCGTGCGCCTCAGCACGGTCGATTACGCACCGGACGAATGGCATCTGCAAGGCAAGGCCGGCGAGGCCGTGTATCGTCCGTCGGGATCGCACTTCAGTATCAACGACATGGATGCGATGTCCACGGTACTGCAGGAGGGCGCGGGGATCGGACTGATCGCCGCCTTCTCGGCGATCGACGATTTGCGCAAAGGATCGCTCGTTCGCGTCCTGCCCGAATTCCACACCGCCCAGCGCAACGTGTATGCGGTGTATTCGTCCCGTCAGTTCGTCGACGCGAAGATCAAACGGTTCATCGATGTCCTGAAGGTGCGGGTCGGTGACCGCTTGAATGCGTATGCGGAGGAACTCGCCATCGCGGTCGCATGACCGGCTTCACGGTCGGCGTGGTCGGGGCCGCGCCGGACACTCACGGAAACCCATGAAGAAAAGCCCGCCGGCTTGCACCGGCGGGCTTTCGTGTCCGACCTGCGTGGCGGCGCGTTAGCGCGCCGGGTTCAGCAACAGGTTCATGTGACGGTTCACGTCCTTGTACAGCAGGTAGCGGAAGCGGCCGGGGCCACCCGAGTAGCAGGCCTGCGGGCAGAACGCGCGCAGCCACATGAAGTCGCCCGCTTCGACCTCGACCCAGTCCTGGTTCAGGCGATAGACGGCCTTGCCTTCCAGCACGTACAGGCCATGCTCCATCACGTGCGTTTCCGCGAACGGAATCACGCCGCCCGGCTCGAACGTCACGATGTTCACGTGCATGTCGTGACGCATGTCGCTCATGTCGACGAAGCGCGTCGTCACCCATGCGCCGTTGGTACCCGGCATCGGGATCGGCTCGACGTCCTGCTCGTTGGTCACGAATGCGTCCGGCAGCGGAATGCCGTCGACGGCCTGGTAGTGCTTGCGCACCCAGTGGAAGCGCACCGCGGCATCGCTGACGTTGTGCAGCGTCCAGTCCGCGCCCGGCGGAATGAACGCGTAACCGCCCGGCTTCAGCGTATGCTGCTTGCCTTGCAGCGTCAGCTCGGCCTCGCCTTCGACGACGAACAGCACGGCTTCGGCGTTCTTGTCCTGCTCGGGCTTGTCGCTGCCGCCGCCCGGATTCACTTCGACGATGTACTGCGAGAAGGTTTCGGCGAAACCCGACAGCGGGCGGGCGATCACCCACAGGCGCGTGTTCGTCCAGAACGGCAGCCAGCTCGTGACGATGTCGCGCATCACCCCCTTCGGGATCACCGCGTACGCCTCGGTGAACATCGCGCGATCGGTCAGCAGATCCGTCTGCGGCGGGTGGCCGCCATGCGGCGCGTAATACGTTGTCTTAGACATAGTGCATCCAGGCAATGGGTTGGTCCGGCCCCTGGCGCAAACGGCATCGGGCGGTTCGCACGCGCGTGGGGCACGCATGCGGCGGCGGGACATCGTTGCCGGGGTGGCTTGAAAGCGCGTGCGCCTTCGTTCGGTCGGCCAGGCTTCGCGTCGGGTCCGTCCGGTTCATCGGACGCGGCGACCCGGGTTGTCGGGTCCGGCGGCCGGCCGCGGCGCTCGCGGTCATGCGGCGAGGCGCGGCGGGCGGCACGGTTCGACTCCGTACGCGGGCACCGCCGACGATAGCGAAGTCGATCGCGATCGACCAATTAAATGTTGCGATGACATCCATTCGATTTCCCACTACCCGCCGGCGCCCGCGATGCGCGGTGAAGGGCCATGGCGCGGCGGGCGGGCCATCAGGGAAATCCTGACGGCCAGGCAGCGGCCAGGTCATGTCCGGTCATGCGAATCGAGGGGGAAACGACGGGCTTGCGGCAGCGGATCGCTGCGACGGGGTCGTCAGGCTGAAATGGACGGAAGAACGATCCGCGATGGCGCACGCCGATTCTGCCCGGACGCGTTCATGCGCGGCAGGTCAGGTCGTCGAGCAACGGGGAAACACGGGGGAGATGGATGGCCGGCCCGTCGATCGGGCGCATGGCAGCGGCTGATGAAACCGGAAGGGGGACGCCGGTCAGGCCGGCGATGACGGCCCGGCAGGCCGCCGGGCCGAATCTCGCGTCGGGTGCCGACGCCGTCGGCGCGCCGGTGCGCATGTCGCGCACCGTGCCGCGCCCGCGGCGATCAGTCCCAGTCGCGGTGGTGGTGACGATGCTTGCGGTGGCGATAACCGCGATCGCCATAGTCGCGCTCGTACGAGCTGCGCGACATGTTGCCGCCGAGCGCCGCGCCGGCGCCGCCGCCGACGGCCGCGCCCAGCAGGCCGCCCGTGCGGCCGCCCATCGCGTTGCCCGCCGCGGTCCCCGCGCCGCCGCCGGGTGCGCCGCCGATGATCGCGCCGGTGCGCTCGCGACGGTTCGACGTCACCGCGCCACCCGCGCCGCCGCCGATGGCGCCGCCGATCACCGAGCCCGTGCTGCCGCCGAGCGCACCGCCGACTGCCGCGCCGGCTACCCCGCCGAGCGCGCCGCCAAGCGCGTTGTTCATGTCACCGGCCAGCGCCGGCAGTGCAGTCGTGCCGGTCAGCGCGGCGACGACGAGAGCGGGGGCGATTTTCTTCCACATTCCCGTATTCTTCCTTGTTCGCAATCTGGTTATCGAAGGTCCGCTCGCTACGACGATCTGAATCGATCGACGTCGGGTGAGGCATTGTGCCGAACCGCGGACCAATTCATTTCAATGAGCTTGCGGCGAAGAATAGCACCGGTCCCGCCGCCTTGCCGTGGACATTCTAGTAACAAGTTGTTTACGAATAACGAAGGTCGGACGGGCACCCCGAAATTGCGCCAAACCCGCGCCGGCATTGGCTCCGGCGAGGGTCCCGACCAGCGCGGAAAGAGCCCGGCCCTGCGCGTCGTCGCACGTTCGAGACACACGTGGCAACACATCGGGCACGCATCGTGAGCAGGCGCCCGAACGACGGCAACGGGGAAGGATGACGGGGTCAGTACACGCCGGGCAGCAACCGCCGCGTCCGCGCGCAATACGCGTCGTATTCGGCGCCGAAATGCGCGCGCAGCAGCGCCTCCTCCGAGCGGATCCGCGCGACGAGCGGCACCAGCGTCAGCCCGACCAGCAGCAGGCCGATGCCCGAGCGGAAAACCAGCGACCAGCCGACCGAATTGACGAGCAGGCCGAGATAGCTCGGATTGCGGATATGGCGGTAGATGCCGTCGGTCACGAGCGTATGGCCCGGCTGGATCGCGACGAGCCCGCTGAAGCGCCTGCCGAGCACGAACACGGGCCAGATACGCAACGCACCGCCCGCGAGGTACAGCACGACACCGAGCCAGCGCACCGTGTCGCCGCCGAAGGTCCAGACTTCGAGCCGGTCGGTCAGCGCGGGCACGTAGGCGAGCAGGAATCCGCTCACCGCGAATGCGGCGAGCACCCAGCGGTTGTCGCGATTTTCACGCTCGCCGCTGCTCAGGTTGCCTTCGGTGAACAGCGCGGCCACGGCCATCGCGAGCGTCGCGATCGCGACGACGGTCAGCTGCGGATGCGAGAAGAACGCAGCGAACCCGCCGATGCCGAGTACGGCGAGCCCGAGATAGACGAGCGTGGATACGCTCGACAGGACGACGACCTTGGGGGTCACTGCCATGACGGCCTCGCGGGGATGCGCTTTCCCGTGAAGTATAGGAAGCGCGCTCGCGAAGCGCCGTGCGCCGCCGTCATGCGGTGTGCGACTCCGGGCGCATCGCCCGACGAAAGGCGGCGTACCGTGCCCCTGCGGCCGGAACGCCCGCCCGGAGGCGATCAGCGGATGCGGAAGTTGCCGCCGATCCCGACGCTGACGGGCGGCGCGTAATACGCGGGCGCATAGCCGTAGTAGGCCGGCGCGGGCGCGTAACCGTACGGCGGCGCGACGTAGCAGCCTGACAGGCCGCCGATCAGGGCAAGCGTGATGAGAATTCTGGACATGGCTCGGTTCCCGGCGCGAAAGACGAACGGCATCTCGCGAAGGCCGCGCCGCCGCGACGGGCGGCGGCCGGCACGACGAGGCGATCCGCCTCTCGTGTCGCTCGATGATGCAATGCGCGGAGTCTAGCGCCGGGCCTGGCCGGCCGAGTTTCGCCGGCGGTTACACGTGTTACCTCGCATGACCGCTGAAACAGTCGGGTGCGGGGCGGCGGCCGGCCGCCGGGCCCTTGCCGGGCCGCATGCAATCGATCCGTTACACGAAATGCGCACGAATGCGCTGCGCGAGCGCCTCGAGCGTCGCGGCGTCCGCGATCTCGCGCGCATGCATCCGCAGCTCGACGCCTTCCCGGCGCGGGATCACGTGGAAATGCACGTGCGGGACCGTCTGGCCGGCCGCCGCGCCGTTGAACTGGCCGATGAACACGCCGTCCGGCTCGAGCGCCGCGCGCACCGCCGCCGCGACGCGCTGCGTCATGCGGATGCCGGCCGCGGCCGCGTCGCCGGACAGCTCGAAGATCTGCGCGGCCGGCTCCTTCGGGATCACGAGCACGTGACCGTCGGCCTGCGGCATCAGGTCCATGATCGCGAGCGTCGCATCGTCTTCGGCGACTTTCACGCAAGGCAGTTCGCCGCGCAGGATTTTCGCGAACGGGTTGTCGTTGTCGTAGGTCATGGCGTTTTCCGATCTCGGTTGGACAGTTGGGCCGGGTGGCCAATGCCGGACGATTATCGGCCGATGGCCGCCCGGACATCAACTTGCGCGACGCGCAACACGGGGCGAGCCGCCGGACACACGGCCACGCGAACGCATGCGGTCGTCATCGCACGTCACGCGGCCGCGATTGCAACGCATCGCCCAAACCTGAGACACTGCCGGATCGTTGCCGGCCGGCACGCCACCGAGGACGCTCGCGCATGACGATCCCCCTCAAGAAGCTGATGCTGCGCGGTGTCGCACTCGCGCTCGTTGCCGCGATCGGCTACACGGGCTACATGCTGTCCCGGCTCGCGCCGATCGCGACCGGCTATGCGGCCAAGGCGCTGTGTTCGGGCGTGTTCGTATCGGGCCGGCCGGCCGCGTCCGTGATCGACGTGGACATCATGGCCGGCGTGCATCCGCTGCTGAAGCTGGTGCGCCCGTCGATCGATCCCGACCATCATCGCGCGACGGCGACCTTCGCCGGTTTCGCCGAGCGCGAAGCCGACTTCCGGCCGGGGCTCGGCTGCACGCTCGCGCCCGGACCCTCGCCCGGCGCGACGTCGACCGCGTTGCCGG
>NZ_JAAGPK010000184.1:0-14641 GCF_017104685.1 Burkholderia sp. Tr-20355
TTCCCTCCACGCCGCTCTTCCGATCCGTCGTGTCGCCGCGCGCGGCAACGCCCGCATCGTGTGCGGCGACCACGGCACGCGCGAGCGGGTGGTCGCTCTGGCGCTGCACCGCCGCCGCGAGCGCGAGCGCTTCGTCGCGCGGCACGCCGACGGCGTCGAACGCCGTCACGGACGGCTTGCCTTCGGTCAGCGTGCCGGTCTTGTCGAAGGCGATCACGGTCGTGCGCTGCGCGAGTTCGAGCGCCTGCGCGTCCTTGATCAGCACGCCGTGCCGGGCCGCGACGCCCGTGCCGGCCATGATCGCGGCGGGCGTCGCGAGGCCGAGCGCGCACGGGCAGGCGATCACGAGCACCGCGACCGCGTTGAGGATCGCGGTTTCCGTCCCGGCGCCGGCGATCAGCCAGCCGACCAGCGTCAGCATGGCGATGCCGAGGATCGCCGGCACGAACACTTCGCTGACGCGATCGACGAGCCGCTGGATCGGCGCCTTCTCGGCCTGCGCGGATTCGACGAGGCGGATGATGCGGGCAAGCGTCGTTTCCGCGCCGATCGCGGTGGTTGCGACGACGAGCGCGCCTTCGCCATTGATCGAGCCGGCCGTGACGGGGTCGCCGTCGTCCTTCGGCACGGGCAGGCTTTCGCCGGTGATCAGCGATTCGTCGATGTGCGAGCGGCCCGACACGATCCGGCCGTCGACGGGCACGCGCTCGCCCGGCCGGATGCTGACCTGCGTGCCGACGCGCACCTGCGCCAGCGGCACGTCGCGTTCGACGCCGTGCTCGACGACGCGCGCACGGTCGGGCCGCAGCGCGTTCAGCGCGCGGATCGCCTCGGTGGTCTGGCGCTTCGCGCGCGATTCGAGCCATTTGCCGAAGCGCACGAGCGTGACGATCACGGCCGATGCCTCGAAATACAGATGGCCGGGATGCGCGGGATCGCGCAGCAGCATCCACAGGCTCAAGCCATAGGCGGCCGACGTGCCGAGCGCGACGAGCAGGTCCATGTTGCCGGTGCGCGCCTTCACCGCGTGCCAGGCCGCGCGGTAGAAGCGCGCGCCGAAGCCGAACTGGACGATCGATGCGAGCACGAGCTGGAGCCAGCCCGGCAACATCAGATCGATGCCGAACGGCGCGACGAGCATCGGCGCGATGAGCGGCGCGCTCAGCACGGCGGACCCGATCACGAGGTTGCGTTCGCGGATGGCTTCGCGGCGCTTGCGTGCATCGGCATCCTGCGCGGGGCGGGCCGGTTGCGCGTCTGCGCCGGCCGGTGCGCCGGCCGACGGCGCGGCGACGAGCGATGCCTGGTAGCCGGCCGTGGTGACCGCCGCGATCAGCGTGGCGGCGTCGAGTGCGCCGGCGCCGTGCACCGATGCGCGCTCGGTCGCGAGATTGACGGACGCGCGTGCGACGCCCGGAACGGCGGCCAGCGCCTTTTCGACGCGGCCGGCGCACGACGCGCAGGTCATGCCGCCGATCTCGAGTTCGAGGTCGGCGGAGGCGGGCGAGGCTGCGGCCGGCGCGGCGACGGCGACCGGCGTCGCGCCATAGCCGGCCTGCTTCACGGCATCCGCCAGTTGCGATGCCGAAACGCCCGCCGCCGCGTCGACGGTGGCACGTTCGGTCGCGAGGTTGACCGACGCGCGCGTGACGCCGGGCACGTTGGCCAGCGCCTTTTCGACGCGCGACACGCACGACGCGCAGGTCATCCCGTCGATATCGAGTTCGATGCTGGCAGGCGTGGCGGGGGCGGCGCTCGGAATGGCGATATCGGGCGCCGTCGGCGTCGCGCCATAACCGGCCTGCTTCACGGCAGCCGCCAGTTGCGACGCGGAGACGCCCGCCGCTGCGTCGACGGTGGCACGTTCGGTCGCGAGGTTGACCGACGCGCGCGTGACGCCCGGCACGTTGGCCAGTGCCTTTTCGACGCGCGATACGCACGACGCGCAGGTCATTCCATCGATATCGAGTTCGATCGTGGCCGCCGGAGCACGCGCCGTCGCTGCCGCGGACGGCGTGTCCTCATGCAACCCGTGAGCCGCGTGCGTCGTCGCGCCGGCTTCGAGCGTCGCGTCGCGCACCGCCGCACGGTAGCCGGCCTCGCCGATTGCGTCGACGAGCCGGCCGGGCTCGACCGTGTCCTGCGCGGTCACCGTCGCCGTGTGCGTGTCGAGATCGACTACCGCATCGACGACGCCCGGCACGGCGGCCAGCGCGCGCTGCACGCGGCCCGTGCAGCCGCCGCAATGCATGCCGTCGACGCTCAGTTCGATCGTTTGCAGCGCCGCGGAGGCAAGTGGTTCAGTCATGTCGGATTCCCCAGAAACGCGGTTCGTGCCGCGAATGATTCCAGTATCAACATTCCCATGATGGCAAGGTCAAGCGTCTGCGACGGTCTCATCCATCATTTGAATGGGGGTTGGATCACTCCGAGCCAGCGCCGCCCGTGCCGATCGCGCTCGAACTACCGCCCGACCCGTTATTCGGCATATTGGGGGATGCCCTTAGGCGCTATGATACCGGCCTGACATCAGCGCCCACCGTTGCGAAACGTTGCAAAACGGCATCCGGGCAGGCTGGGGTGCCTTGCATTCGCCGTTCGCGAGACGAACAAGGCGTTGACTCAAAAGAACGATATTCGGCCAGTAATCGATGATTGAAAACCTGCAGGAATCAGTTTCGCTGCGGCGCGCGTGCGCGTCGCTGGCCATGGCGGTGGTGCTCGCGGGGTGCGCGTCGCAACCGGACGCGATCCAGCGGAAAACCGGCTGGATGCGCGCCGAAGTCGCCGACTCCTATGTCTATGCGTATCCGCTCGTGCTGATGGACGTCGCGAAGGAAGCGGCGACGGGCGGCGACGGCGCGCAACCGGGGCAGGCGCCGCTCAACACGCTGCGCCACGCACAGGCGCTGCCGCCCGTCGGCGCGGTCAATCCGCCGCTGCCGGGCGTCGACACGCTCGATTCGACCGGCTGGCTCGACGTCGCCGCCGAACCCGTGATCGTCACGCTGCCCGATACCCGCGGCCGCTACTGGGACGCGCGCGCACTGGACATGTGGACGAACGTGTTGTGGTCGTCGTCGAGCGTCGCGGCGCGGGGTGCCCGCGGCGGCGCGCGGGCGCAAACGATTGCCTTCGCCGCGAAGGACTGGCAGGGCACGCTGCCGAAGGGCGCGCTGCGGGTCGACGTGCCGTCCGCCAACGCATGGCTCGAAGTGCGGCTGCAGACGAGCGGCGGGCGCGACCTGACGAACGTGAAGAAACTGCAGCGCGCGATTCGCGTGGTGCCGCTGTCTGTTTACACGGGTGCCGCGCGCGGCGCGTCGGTCGCGGTCCATGCGGGCAGTGCGCCGGCCGAAGCAGTGAGCGGCGGCACGCCGGCCGAGCAGGTGGCCGCGCTCGACCCGAAGGCGTTCTTCACGCGCTTCGCGCAGGCGCTGCAGGACAACCCGGCGCCGGCCGACGACGCGCATGCGCAGGAACTCCTCGGGGACATCGGCGTGACGGCCGGCTATCCGGTGCTGTGGACGGGCGACCGCCTCACGGCCGCGACGGCCGGCGTGGCCGAGGCGCGCGCGCGGCTCGTGACGCCGCCGTCGAACCTGCTGAACGCGAACGGCTGGAGCTGGATCGGCGACACGGCCGGCAAGTACGGCCAGGACTACGCGCTGCGCGCCTATGCGGCCTACACGCAGTTCGGCACCGCGACGCGCGACGACGAGACGCTCGCGGTCGTCCGCGTCGACAGCGACGGCCATGCGCTGAACGGCGCGAACCGCTACGTGCTGCATTTCGCGCCGGGTGCGCTGCCGCCGGTGCGCGCATTCTGGACGCTCACGCCCTATACGACGAGCGGCGCGCTGCCCGACGTCGGGTCGGCGCGCCGCTCGCTCGGCGATCGCGACCGGCTGCGCCGCAACCACGACGGCTCGATCGACATCGTCGTATCGGCGTCGCCGGGCGCCGCGCATGCGGGCAACTGGCTGCCGGCGCCGCGCACCGATTTCGCGCTCGCGTTGCGCCTGTACGCACCGAAGCCGCAGGCAAGCGACGGCACGTGGATGCCGCCCGTCGTCGTCCGGAAATGAACGGTTGACCGCCGCGGTTGTCCGACCCGCGGGCGCGGCGGCCGCATCCGACCCTCGTACCGTCATCACCTGAGCCTATACTTTCGGGATAGCGTGCGCGGCCGCCCGGTTGTCCGGCGCGGCCCGGCATCCATTCCCGAGGCATTCAAGCATGGCAAGCGCAGACAAAGAAACCGTACCCTCGACCCTCCATGCCCTCGGTGGCATTGCACGCTCGCGCCGGGCCCGGCGTATCGGCATCGGCGTGCTGATCTTCCTCGTATTGTTCGGACTGCTCGGGTTCTTCGCGGCGCCGCCGCTGATCCGCCACGTCGCCGAACAGCAACTGAGCAAGCAGCTCGACCGGCCGGCCACGATCCAGCGCATCGCACTGAACCCGTACACGCTGAACCTCGAGGCCGACGGCATCCACCTCGGCGAGCGCGGCGGCCAGGGCGACTTCATCGACATCGGCAAGCTCGTCGTGAGGCCGTCGTGGTCGTCGCTGTTCCGCGGCGCGCCGATCGTCAACGAAATCCGGCTCGATTCGCCGCGCTTTCACGTCGTCCGCTACGACGCGCAGCGCTTCAACTTCACCGACCTGATCGAGAAGTTCTCCTCCGGGCCGTCGCCGAAGCCCGACAGCAAGCCGACGCAGTTTTCGGTGTCGAACATCCAGGTCAACGACGGCCGGATCGACTTCGACGACCGCCTGCTGAATGAGAAGCACGTGGTCGACAACTGGACGCTCGGAATCCCGTATATCGCGACGCTGGCCTCGAAGACCGACATCTTCGTCGAGCCGAAGCTGCGCGCGCGCTTCGACGGCAGCCCGATCTCGATCGACGGCAAGACCAAGCCGTTCGCGCAGTCGCGCGAATCGGAGGTCGCGCTGAAGTTCGACCGCCTCGACGTGCCGAAGCTGATCTCGTACGTGCCGGCGAAGCTGCCGGTGGCCGTGACGAGCGGCCTGCTGAGCAGCAACCTCACGGTCAATTTCGTGATGAGCGGCGAGACGCCCGCGCTGCGCGTGTCGGGCACCGTCGACCTGAACGACGCGAAGGTGACGGACCTCGCGTCCGCGCCGCTGTTCGCCGCGCGCGGCGTCCACGTCGCGGCGGCCAGCCTCGAGCCGCTGCGCAACGCGATGCACTTCGACGAGATCAGGATCGACCAGCCGGTGGTCGACCTGTCGCGCGACAAGCAGGGTGTGCTGAACGTCGAGAAGCTCGCCGCGCAGCCGGCCGCCGCGCCGAAGGCCGAAGCCGGCAAGCCGGCCGCGTCGGGCGCTGCCGCCGCTTCCGGTGCCGCGGTCGCCGCGGCCAGCGGCGCGAAGGCCGACACCGCCGCCGCCGCCGCGAAGGAAGCGCCGCCGCTCGACCTGACGATCCGTCATTTCGCGATCGACGGCGGCACGGTCAACGTCGACGACCGCGTGCCGGCGACGCCGACCGCGATCTCGCTGACGAAGCTCGCCGCGACGCTCGACGGCTTCTCGCTGCTGGGCAAGACGCCCGCGAAATACACGGTGTCGACGTCGCTGTCGCGCGGCGGCGACCTGACGGCCGAAGGCGCGTTCAGTCTCGCGGCGAAGCAGGCCGACACGAAGCTGACGGTCGCCGCGCTCGCGCTGCCGGCGCTGCAGCCGTACCTCGGCGAGGCGACGCGCGCGCGCGTGCTCGACGGCACGCTCGGCGCGACCGTCAACGCGAAGACCGACTGGGGCAAGACGCCGCTCGCGGCGGAAGTCGCCGACAGCTCGGTCAGCCTGAAAACGCTGAAGATTGCCGCACCCGACAACAAGGCGGCCGCGATCGTGCTGCCCGACGCGAGCGCGAAGATCGCGAAGGTCGACGTTGCCGCGCGCACCGTGGAGATCGCGAGCGTCGACGCGAGCGGGCTGGCACTCGACGTGAAGCGCCTGAAGGACGGCAAGATCGACCTCGCGGCGCTGGCCGAACCCGCGCAGGCGGCCGTGCCGAAGCGCACGGTCGCGCGCAAGGCCGCGGCCGCCGCGCCGACGTGGCACTACCGGATCGACGCGCTGAACGTGAAGGATGCGTCCGCGAACTTCACCGACCTGTCGACGCCGCGCCCGGTGAAGCTGGCGATCAAGCCGCTGGAGCTGTCGGTGCAGAAGCTGAGCGACGACATGACGAAACCGCTGCCCGTGCAGCTGAAGGCGACGCTGAACCGCAAGGGTTCGCTGAACGTGACGGGCGACGTGACCGCGCAGCCGCTCAAGCTCGGCCTGAAGATCAACGGCAACCGGCTGGATGCGGCCGCGTTCGAGCCGTACTTCGGCAGCGCACTGAACGCGACGATCGCGAGCGCGCTGCTCAACGCGCAGGGCAACCTGACGTTCGCGCAGGTGAAGGACACGCCGCGCGCAACCTATCGCGGCGACGTCGCGCTGGTCGACGTGCGGATGCTCGACAAGGCGACGTCCGACCCGTTCGCGGGCTGGCGCTCGCTCGCGCTGTCGAACCTGAAGGCGAACTACGACGAGAAGGGCACCGATGTCGACGCCGCGCGCGTGACGTTCTCGAACTTCTACGGCCGCGTGCTGCTCGATGCGCAGGGGCGGCTGAACCTGAAGGACGTGGTCGCGAAGGAGACGGGCCCGGCGCAGTCGCTCACGCGCGACGCGAGCAAGGGCGAACCGGTGCCGCTGTCGCCGGGCGTGACGCCGCCCGCCGCCGCGCAGGCCGCGTCGGCGACGGTGGTCGTGAAGGCCGCACCGCAGCCGCAGAACCCGGTGCGGATGCACTTCGGCCAGCTCGTGCTGCAGGACGGCCGCGTGACCTACACGGACAACTTCATCAAGCCGAACTACACGGCGAACCTCGTCGCGATCAAGGGCACGGTCGGCGCGTTCGGCACGGATTCGACGACGTCCGCGCCGGTCGACGTGGCCGCGAACCTCGCGGGCAACGGCCCGATCTCGATCAAGGGGTCGGTGAACCCGCTGATCGAGAAGCCGGCGCTCGACCTGACGGCCACCGCGCACGACATCGAGCTGACCAACCTGACGCCGTACTCGGCGAAATACGCCGGTTATCCGATCACGAAGGGCAAGCTCAACGTCGACCTGCATTACCAGCTCGCGAACGACCAGCTGTCGGCGAACAACCACATCTTCATCGACCAGCTGACGTTCGGCGACCGCGTCGAGAACGACACCGCGACGAAGCTGCCGGTGAAGCTCGCGATTTCGCTGCTGAAGAACACGCGCGGCCAGATCGACGTGAACCTGCCGGTGTCGGGGTCGCTGTCGAATCCGGAATTCAGCGTCGGCGGGCTGATCTGGCACGCGGTGCTGAACCTGATCGCGAAGGCCGTCACGTCGCCGTTCACGCTGCTCGCGAACGCGTTCGGCGGCGGCGGCGAGGATCTCGGTTACGTCGAGTTCGCGCCGGGTTCGTACGAGCTGACCGACGCGCAGCAGAAGAAGCTCGACACCGTCGTGAAGATGCTGACCGAGAAGTCGTCGATCCGGCTCGACCTGATCGGCCGCGTCGATCCCGCGCAGGACACGCCGGGGCTGCGCGACGCGTACGTCGAGCGTCTGGTGCGCCAGCAGAAGCTGAAGGACGTGGTCGGCCAGGGCGAGAGCATCGATCCGATGTCGGTGAAGGTCGACAAGGCCGAATACTCGAAGTACCTGACGCGCGCGTACAAGGCCGCCGACTTCAAGAAGCCGCGCAACCTGGTCGGGCTGCAGAAGACGCTGCCCGATGCGGACATGAGGCAGGCGCTGGCCGATCACGCGCCGGCCGACGACAACGCGCTGCGTGCGCTCGCGCAGCAGCGCGCGCAGGCCGTGCGCCAGTACCTCGACGGGAAGATCGACTCGAGCCGCGTGTTCGTCGTCGCGCCGAAGCTCGACGCGAAGGGCATCTCGGACAAGGGCGCGACGACCCGCGTCGACTTCGGGCTGCAGTAAGCCTTGCCGCGATCAGCCGCCGCGCCCGCACCGGTCGGGCGCGGCGGCTTTTTTTGTCAGCGCGCGGCGATCGCCGGTTCGCGCTTGTCCAGTTCCTTCCTCGCGGCCAGCGGCAGACGCGCGTCGTCCCACTGCGTCAGCCATTCGACTTCCTTCGCGGTGAACACCTGTCCGTAGTTGCGCAACGCGTACTGCAGCGCGTCGACGACGTGGTGGCGAATGATTTCGGGGGTGCGTGCATCGTCCAGCACGAACCGGAGAGCTTCCAGGGTCGACATACTCGTGCTCCGGGTCAGGGAAAACCCTTTATCACACACCAATAGTCGCGGGCCAAGCCGAAAAAAAATCCGGCCGCACGGGTCGGCGCACGCAAGGGCCGCGTATTGCGACCGATTCTTGTCATTTGCGATTGGTTACGTTTGACAGAGAACAGAAAGCCTCGCTTCATGCGACCGCCGCACGATCCGGCGATATTTTGCGCGCCGGATGGCAAGTCGTGCAGTTCAAACGTCAATCGATGAGGTGGGGTGATGATTTCCAGGTTCGTCAAGCAACGAAACATGGCGGTGATGGTGGCGGGCGCGCTGACGCTCGCAAGCGCGGGCGCGCATGCGGCGCAGCAGGACGGCGACAGCCAGGGCGAGGGCAACGGCCATGCGGGTCGCGTCGTGAAGCACGTGCTGCTGCTGAGCGTCGACGGTCTGCACGAGCAGGATCTCGCGCGCTGCATCGGCGCGAATACGTGCCCGAACATCGCGGTGCTCGCGAAGAGCGGCGTGACGTACGCGAACGCCTATACGCCGGGCCTGTCGGATTCGTTCCCGGGCCTCGCGGCGCTCGTGACGGGCGGCTCGCCGAAGACGGCCGGCCTGTTCTACGACGTGTCGTATGACCGCAACCTGTATGCGCCGAGCGATACGACATGCTCGGGTAAACAGGGCTGGAACGTCGTGTTCGACGAAACGACCGGCATCGACGCGATCGACGGCGGCAAGCTCGTGCACCTCGACGGCGGCGGCGCGTTCAACCCGCAGGCGATTCCGCACGCGCGCGTGAACGGCCGGTGCGTGCCCGTTTATCCGCACAACTACGTGAAGACCAACACGGTGTTCGAAGCCGTGAAGGCCGGCGTGCCGAACGCGCGCACCGCGTGGGCCGACAAGCATGCGTGGGGCTACGACTGGCTGAACGGCCCGTCGGGCACCGGCGTCGACGACCTGATGCGCACCGAGATCAACTCGATCGACCCGGCGACGAACACCGACTACACGGATGTCTACTCGCACACCGCGCGCTTCGACAACCTGCACGTGCAGGCGCTGGTCAACCAGATCGAAGGCCGCGACTCGACCGGCACGAAGAGCGCGCCGGTGCCGACGCTGTTCGGCGCGAACTTCCAGACGCTCAGCGTCGCGCAGAAGTCGCCGGTCGCGAAGGGCGGCGGCTATCTCGATGCCGACTTCACGCCGAACGGGCAGGTCGCGAACGCGATCACGTACGTCGACAACGCGATCGGCCGTATCGTCGCGGCGCTGAAACAGGCCAACCTGTACACGTCGACGGCCGTGATCGTCACGTCGAAGCACGGCCAGTCGCCGGCCGATCACACGAAGCTCGTGAAGAACGGCGACACGCTGACGAAGCTGCTCGAAACGAACAACTACCTCGACCCGAACGGCAACTTCGGCCAGAACAGCACGACGACGGGCAACCTGAACGACGGTTCCGGCCTGGTCGGCACGGGCTTCGTGCAGACCGACGACGTCGGCCTGATCTGGCTGCGCGACCGCAGCCAGCGCACGGCCGTGGTCGAGACGCTGAAGGCGAACCTGGGTTGCAACGCGCCGGGGATCTGCGCGGACGGTGCGCAGGCGTCCATCCTGTACGGCGCGGCGCTGGCCGAGCGCTTCGGCGATCCGGCCAACGGCCGCACGCCGGACATCATCGTCCAGCCGAATCCGGGCGTGATCTACACGTCGAGCACGAAGAAGGACGAGGAGCACGGCGGCAACGCGCCGGACGACAGCCACCTCGGCCTGCTGGTGTCGTATCCGGGCGTCCATCGCGCGCGCACCGTGAACGATCTCGTGGGCACGAAGCAGGTCGCGCCGACGATCCTCGCGCTGCTCGGCGCCGACCCGCGCCTGCTGCATGCGGTCGTGGCCGAGAACACACGCGTGCTGCCGGGGCTCGGTATCGGGCGTTGACGCGGCAGGCCGGATGCCGCCGCCGGGCGGCGTCCGGTGCAGCGCGCGTGGCCGGGCGGCGGCGCGCGCCGCTCGTTTTCAGGGCGGCGTGGGGCGACCCTACGCGCGCCCGGCTTCGTCCAGCATCCAGTCCCTGAACCGTCTCAACGCCTCGCTCGTGTCGAGGCGCTCCGGCGCGTAACACAGGTAATGCCCCTGCGCGTCGACGTCGACCGGTGCGTCGAACGGCTCGACCAGCGTGCCCGCCGCGAGATTGTCGAGAATCAGGAAACGCGGCACGAGGGCCATCCCGAGCCCGGCCTGCGCGGCCTGGATCAGCACCGAATACTGCTCGAAGCGCGGGCCGGCCAGTGCGTTCATCTGCGACGCGCGATGACGCTCCGCCCACGCGGACCACGCGATTTCGGCCTGTTCGTGCACGAGGCGCGGTGCGGCGACCGCATCGGCGGGCGTATGCAGCGCATGCCGGGCGGCGAATTCGCGCGAGCAGACGGGCACGAAGGTGCGCCCGCCCAGGTAGTCGCTGCGCACCCCTTCCCATCCGCCGTCGCCATAGCGGATCGCCGCGTCGAGTCCGAACGGGAACACGTCGCCGGGCGCGAGATGGCGGCGAAAGCTCAGCGTGACGCCCGGCGCGGCGGCGAGAAAGCGCGTGAGGCGCGGCAGCAGCCACTTGGTCGTGAACGTCGGCACGCTCGCGATCGTCAGCAGGTCGCTGTTCTCGCGCGCGCTCAGCAGCTCGATCGACGCGTTGCCGATTTCGCGCAACGGCCCGACGACGCGTGCGTGATACACCTGGCCCGCCCGTGTGAGCGCGAGGCCGCGCCCCTCGCGCACGAACAGCTTCACGCCGAACAGCGCTTCGAGGTTCGCGATCTGCCGGCTGACCGCGCTCGGCGTCAGGCCCAGTTCGCGGGCCGCGTAGGAGAAGTTCAGGTACTTCGCGGACGCGGCGAATGCGTGCAGCTCCGCCACGTTCGGATACAGGTGCTTCATGGCGGGCTGTTCCGTCCTTGCACAGGTCGATGCGCGCTTTTTACGTTTTTTTCATGACGATGCCATGTCGAAACCGCACACTGCGCCGGCTTCGACAACGCAAGCGGGCCTCGCCCGGCGGGCGTCGCACGAAGTTTTCCCCGATCGTCAGCGAGTGTGCTCATGCATCCGTCAACCGCCCCGGCATTGGCCGACGGTGTTCCGATTCGTCGTAACAGAACAGCGCATCCGCGTGTCGGCCGCCTGCTGCTGCAGGCGCTGCTCGCGGTGTTCGCGCTCTACCTGCTGCTGCCGATCGCGTTGCTGCTGATCGGCTCGGTGGGCGCATCGTGGACGAACACGTTGCTGCCCTCGGGTGTCACCGGACACTGGTTTGCCGACCTGGCCGCGAACCGGAGCTTCACCCGCGCGTTCGGCGTGAGCTTCATGGTGGCGCTGGCGTGCTGCGCGCTCAACGCGGTGATCGGCCTGCCGCTCGCGTACGCGCTGCATCATCGCGCGCAGGCCGGCGGCGGGTTCGCGACGCGCGTCGTGATGCTGATGCCGGTCGCCGTGCCGGCGCTGACGCTCGGTTTCGGCTACATCGCGATCTTCAGCGGCGACACGCTGCCGTGGCTCGGCACGCTGCCGCTGATGATCGCGGCGCACGCGGTGCTGACGTTGCCGTATCTGCTGCAGACGCTGCTCGGCGACCTGCGCCACCTCGGCCTCGCGCGGCTCGAGGCTTGCGCGGCGACGCTCGGCGCGCCGCCGTTGCGCCAGTTCGTCACGATCGTGCTGCCGAACCTGAGGCACAGCCTGTTTTCCGGCCTCGTGATGGTGGCGGCGCTGTCGATCGGCGAATTCCAGATCTCGAACCTGATCGCCGGCTTTCGCTACCGGAATTATCCGATCGTGCTGCTGCAGGCGTTCTACGGCGCGACCGGGATGGCATGCGCGGCCACCGTCGTGCTGCTCGTGCTCGCGGTGCTCGCGACGCTCGTGTCCGTCGGCACCGTGCAACGTCTGAAGTGAGTCATCCATGAGTCTCGAATTCGAACACGTCAGTTTCCAGTATCCGGGCGCCCGCCATGGCGTCGACGACGTCACGTTGTCCGCCGCGCAGGGCGAACTGCTCGCGGTGATGGGGCGCAGCGGCTCCGGCAAATCCACGCTGCTGAGGCTCGCGGCCGGGCTGCTCGACGGCTGGCGCGGCCGCATCGCGATCGGCGGCGCCGACGTGGCCGGCGTGCCCGTGTGGCGTCGCGAAGTGGGGATGGTGTTCCAGCATTACGCGCTGTTCCCGAACCTGTCGGTCGTCGACAACGTCGCGTACGGGCTGCGCATGCGCGGCGTGGCGGCCGACCTGCGGCGCCGGCGCGCGCTCGACATGCTCGAGCGGGTCGGGCTGGCGGCCCATGCGACGCGCGGCGTCGCGATGCTGTCCGGCGGCCAGCAGCAGCGCGTCGCGCTCGCGCGGGCGCTCGTGATCGAGCCGAAGCTGCTGCTGCTCGACGAGCCGCTGGCGGCGCTCGATGCCGGCATCCGCCACCAACTGCGCGACGAGATTCGCGCGCTGCAGCGCGCATGCGGCGCGACGACGCTGTTCGTCACGCACGACCAGGACGAAGCGCTGAGCATGGCCGACCGCGTCGCGATCGTCGACGGCGGCCGCGTGCTCCAGGCCGGCACGCCGCGCGACCTGTACGAACGCCCGGCCACCGCGCAGGTCGCGCGCTTCGTCGGGCATTCGACGCTGCTGCGCGGGCAGGTGCGCGCGCACGGCGAGATCGACGTGCGTTTCGCGACCCTGCGTGCGGAAACGGGTGCGCATCGGCCGGGCGACGCGATCGCGGTGCTCGTGCGGCCCGAGCACGTGCAGGCCGATCCGCCGGCGCACAGCACGAATCGCATCGAAGGCCGCCGCGGCGACGTGCGGTACTTCGGCGCGACGCAGCGCTACGACTTCATTCCGGACGGCTCGGCCGACGTGCTGCTGTGCGAAGGGCGCGAGCCGGCCGTGCGCAGCATCGCGCTCGACCCGCGCCATCTGCTCGTGCTGCCGGCAGCGCCGGACGCGCACTGATTCCTTTCGTTTAACGGAGATTCACGATGCTTGCAGGCTCCCCTCTTGTGAAAGCCATGCGCGCCCGCGTGCTGGCGCTGTGTGCGCTCGCGGCGCTCTCTTGCGCGGCGGCGCAGGCCGCGCCGCTGTACCCGGGCGAAGACGCGCTGTACGCGAAGGCGGCCGACGAAGGGCTCGTCGTGTCGTTCGACACCGGCCCCGAATGGGCGAACTGGAAGGCGCTGTTCGCGGAATTCCGCAAGCGCTATCCGAAGGTCGAGATCACGTACAACGACATCGGCTCGGCCGCGACCGTCGTCGCGCTCGACAAGTCGCGCCGCCGCCCGCAGGCCGACACCGCGTACTACTTCGCGGCGTCGGCGCTCGATGCGGCCGGCAAGGATGTCGTCGCGCCGTTCCGGCCGGTCAATTTCGACAAGCTGCCGGGCGTGTTCCGCGCGACCGACGGCCGCTGGTTCGCCGTGCATTCGCTGAACATCGCGTTTCTCGTCAACCGGAAGCTCGTCAAGAACGTGCCGCAGCGCTGGTCCGACCTGCTGAAGCCCGAGTACCGCAACGCGGTGGTCTATCTCGATCCGCGCTCGACGGGGCAGGGCCAGGTCGCGGTGTTCGCGGCCGCGTATGCGAACGGCGGCAGCGTCGAGAACCCGAAGCCGGGCGCGGACTTCTTCGGCAAGCTGAAGCAGGCCGGCAACGTGCTGCGCGTCGAGGGCACGACGCCGTACGCGAAGTTCGTGAAGGGCGAGATCCCGATCCTGATCGGCTACGAGAACGACGGACTCAAGGCGAAGTACGCGGACGGCATGGGCGACGCGGCCGACATCGTGATTCCGCAGGACGGCAGCGTGTCGGCGCCCTATGCGATGAGTCTCGTGAAGAACGGTCCGAACCCGTCGGCCGCGCAGCTCTGGCTCAACCTGGTGATGAGCGACGTCGGGCAGGCGCTGTTCGCGCAAGGCTACGTGCGCCCGGCCGTGCCCGGCACGCCGGTCGCACCGGAGGTCGCGGCGAAGCTGCCGAACGCGCCGCAGGTGCGCCCGCTCGATGTCGCGAAGGCGGCGGCGCGCAAGGCCGAGGTCGACCAGCTCTGGTCGCAGGCCACGCTCGGCCAGTAAGGGGCACGGAATGCCGGCCTCCTTACCCGCGCGCGGCGTGCTGCGCCGCTTCGGCGCGCTGCCCGCCGCGGCCTTGCTCGCGGTGTGCTTCGTGCTGCCGCTGGCCGCTCTTGGGATCGGGAGAGCGTCTAGTAGGGGAAGAGTGTTAAGGTCAGTGTAGATCTGGGTCGTCCGCCGATTGTTACAACGATAGCGCGTGCGGCTGTGATTGGATTAGTGTTCGTGTTTCTTAGCGCTTTATGTGT